>JBIKWL010000012.1:0-59845 GCA_044356335.1 Candidatus Sericytochromatia bacterium | reverse complement strand
AAAATACCCGCGAAGAGCGCAAAGAGTACAAGCACCAAGGCATTTTCGGCGCTGATGCCAAAGAGCAAAAGGCCCCCAGACAAACTGAGCCGGCCGCCCAAGGCGAAGAGATTGTCGCGAAAGCTGCGGCTGTCTAAGTTTGACTCTTTCAGCCAGAGCCAAGACAGGCCCAAACCAGCAGGCAAACTCGTAAATAACAGGGCGTAGCTAAAACTGCTGAGCTGACTTTGGCCCAGCCCCAACACCGGGATCAGCAATAAAAACAGGCAAAAAAGCGGCAAGATCAGCCGCAGGTAAAATTGACCAATTACCAAAGAGTGGCGCAGTGGAAATTTGGGTGCGACATTGTGCAGCAAGGCCTGGGGTGGCTTTTCTGGCCGGTCTTCGTTTTGCAGGGTGCGGTAGCGCAAAATGGGCAAAATGGCGAGCCCGGCCCAGAGTGCCAACCAACCCAGCCCAAGCCAGCCCATGGCAAGAACGCGTTGTCCTGATTTTAACAGCAGTCCTGCCAAAGGCAGGAACAGGGCCATTCCCCCCAGCCCCAAGAGCAAGACCAAATAAATTTCCCGCCAGGGCGCGGGCCAACGTTGATACCAGGCCGGATAGGTTTTTTGCAGACGGAGATAAATGCGCCGAATGGGGGTGAGTTTCCATTCCAGCAAATAGCCCAAGACCACCAAGAGCAAGGCCAGTGAGCCGGCCAAAAAGAGGGTCATTGCCAAAGGCGTTTGATTCAAAGGCTGACCAACTTGATGCGCCAAGCTGGGTTCGGCCAATAATAATTCGGCTAAAAACGTTTGGGGCGCAGGCAAAAAAGACAGGCAGACGGTTTCTATTGCCAGAAAAAAGAGTGTGGCCAAAAGCCACACCCAGAAAACATAAATAATCATTTGCTGAAAACGTCAGAAACGACGCAGAGATCAGGCCCGTGCTTTGGAAAACTGAGAGGAGATCTCGTCATAAGTGGAGAGATTTTCCTGCAATTCTTCCAGCAGCATGTCCATCGCCTCTTCGTATTGGGCTTCTCCGCTGTTTTCTGCCGCTGCGGCTTCGCCAGCATGGGTCGCTGCCGTTGCGGCTTCAGCTTTGGCTGCTTGCCGCTCTTCGTAGGCCTGCCGCGCCAATTTTTCGTAATGGTTTTTCTTTTCTTCCAGCTCCGCCAATTTTTGCTTGAGGGCGTTTAGCTCATCCAGGTATTCACCGGTTTCAGCTCCGCCACTGGCGCGCATCCGTTTTTGGGCCGCGTAAACATCCGCTTCCAAATTGGCCACCTTGGTCGAAATCCGGGAGATAATGCCATCTTTGGCTTCAAGCTGGTAGAGAAACTCTTGGTTCTTGTCTTCGAGATCGCGAATGAACTGATCTTTTTCATCGATCATGTCGCGCAATGTGTCGAGTTCAGCCACTTCCTGCTGGTGTTCGTTGCTTTGACCTTCGTATTGATGAACCAATTTTCTCAGCACAGCGACTTCTTTTTTCTGTTCAGCGATGCTGTCTTTTAGATCAGAGAGAAAATCTTCTTGATCACCAGTCTCACCCATCATTTGATTGAGTTGCTGTTGCAGAAAATGATTTTCTTTTTGCAATTCGCGGTGCTTGGACAGGAGTGCCTGAACAATCACCTGCATTTCTTTTTTATAACGGGCCCGTTGGGCCTCTTTGGTCTTTTGCAACAAATTTAATTTTTGGCGAAGCTCACTGATCTCCACATAGGGATCCTGTTCTTCCTCTGCTGCATAATCACTGGATTCCTCCAGTTCGTCTTCAGCATCAAAATCCTCAGCCATTCAGCTCTTCCCTTCGTTTGATAAAGATTTATCCGATTTATCTTGGTTGATTTCTTGGTTGATTTCTTGGTAGATTATCGAAGAAAGTACAGTATATCCCCGTTCATTATAATACATGCTTTTGCACAGTGTTGAAAAAATTTTTACATATTCTTGCCCTTTGCTTCTGGAACCCCTGCACTTTCTTTGTTAAAAAAAGATTAAAAGTATTTTCCCGAAATTAAATATCTATCAAAAAAATGTTTATTGGCTCAAGATGGGCAACTGATCCTGCGATAGGTGGACGTATAAAGCTATCTTCATTTTTGAAAATAGCCATTGAGAAATCCATTTAAATTCTAAATTCATTGAGACGTTGAGTTTTATCACCAAGGGGTTAGTTGAGAAACCATGACTAGCATTTTCTCAGGACAGCTTTATAATAATTTCCTGAAAGACAACAATTACTACCGACTTGAAACCTATGATGTCAATCGCTTTCAGCGCACGATTGAACAAATGTCCAATCAGGGGCTGGCTGAAAAAGAACTCCGTGAAGGCCTTGAGTACCAGCAGGCCAAAATGGCTGACATGCAGTCCAAGCTCAATGAGCTGATCGAAAAACTCAATAACCTCTATCGCCGTTTCATCGACAATAAATCGGTTTTCCGCAAAGTCTCACAAGAACCCGAATACTTTGGTACCAGCTCCACTCTCAATGTCCTTCAGAATATCAACGCCAATCCCGATACCAACGGTTACCCCACTGGTGGAGCGGGCATTACCTCCGACGACGATTACGATAAAATCCGCAACTTCTCCTGGAATCCCTTTTTTGGTTCCAAGGCCGTTGACGAAAGTGATAAAACCCTCAACCGCACTTTCTGGGAAGAGCCCAACGAAATTTTGGAGCGGGCCTATACCGAAAACGGCGCTTTCTGGTCCACCCTTTCGTATCTCTGGGGCTGGGATTTGGATCGCATCAATGCCACTTATGCCACCACCAGCAACAACAATAATGTCCAGATCAACGTCACAGCCCTGCAACCGAATAAACCCCAATACCCCCCCATGAAAGCAGGGGACCGCTTCCCGGTTTACACGGGGCCGGCGGTAAATTATCCGGGGTATCCCGCTCTCAATATGTCGGGCATTCGTCCCGGTGGGGTGGATTACAGCCATGCCTCTGATACGGTTAATACTGGGGGCGATGGAGCCACCAACCGCGCCAATTTTAATGTGGTCGGCGAAAATGCCCTGAACTTTGGCTGGGAATTTGACGATCTGCCCATGGCCCTCGAAGTGGTGAAGGTAGACACCCGTCCCGACGGCACCACTGTGCCGACTGAATACAAGATGGTCTACGATATTCCCCCCACCCACCCGCACTACGCCAGTTTGCAGGTGCTCAACGGCACCGAGCCGCAAATTCTCGATGCCCCTGTCGCCATTTCACGTGACCGCATTGCCAATGCGGGCTTTAACTACAATGCGTATACCTATATCCCCGGTGCGCAGAGCGGTTCGATCCGCTATGCCGCAGGGGGCGTCCACAATACCGGGGGATCGCCTTGGAAAGACAATACCACTGAAAATGAATTGGCGCCGCCCAAGCTCTATACCAGCGGCACAGTAACAGGTGCTTCCTACAATACCATCGGTGGTGCGGATTTTGGCTCAACCACCAATCCGATCCGACTTTCTCCTGCAGACCGCTCCTTGTTTGGTGCGGGCAGTTCGCTTGAATTGGTGCCCCAGGGCATCAATACCACTGTCACCAAGGTGCAGTGGAATACCACCACCACGCGCGTTGATACAGGCAGCGGTCAGGGCCCCTCTGAGATCACCACCACTGATGATCTCAGTGGCATTGATGTGGGGGATTATGTTAAGTTCAGCACCACCGGTGGCGTTTTTATCTATCAAATCAATAGCATTACCAGTGCCGGTTTCTCGGTTACCCCGACCAATGGTGGCCCCGTTAACCCTGTCACCGTTGGCGGTGCAGGCCAGACCATTTTTAATTATGGTACCGACAGCACTGCCACGACGTTAAAATACGACCAACCAGGGGCTCCTTACTTTAGCAGTGGAGAGGGCTTGCTTGTGGCCGCGCCAGCAGGCACAGATGTGGTCCAGGTCAAAAAACCAGATACAGTCGGTGCGACAACCCCGATCATGAGCTTTACGCTCACCGCCTGTAGCGATTTGGCCATTACCCCCGCGACCATGGTCAATATGAAATACGCCTTCCGCGTTCACCAAAACCACCGACAATTTGCTTCACCCGGTGATGACCCTGAAATTGCGCAGCCAGCGCATTCCCACAATAACCACGACTGGACCAGTTTGCCTGCGGATGTTGATTATTTGGGTTCTGGTGTTTCGACCGGGAACTTTGCCCATCCCATGCCCGCTTATACCTATTTGAGCAACTCACCCATGGCCGCAGGCCCCGTGGTTTTGGGGCAGTCCGATGCTTTCAACTCTCTGGCCACGGATGCCTGGATCTTTGGTATTCGCGAAAGCGTTTCGGCCCAGATTGTGCCGGGTGCCCTGGCCAATGAAGCTGTGATCAATGTCTATTTTAACGGCGATATCAACGGCTTTGAAATGAATATCGAAGACGTGCAGCTCGTCACCTACGATGGCACCATGGGCACCTGGACCCAGGGCAAATACGATCCCGGCAATGTGGTGCCTTCGATCAGCAACGGCGATCCCGATGTGCTCAAAGCCAATAACCCCAACGAAGTGATCAATAAGTATATTCCGGGTGTTTACCAATTTACCCAGTTCAACGACCAATACAATCTCTTACACACCAGCGGTGACCGCAACGATATTGTGCGCAGCCCCTGGGAATTTGCCGAACTCGATCTCGGTACCAATTCCACCCTGAGCGGGGAGTATTGGGTCGATCTGAATAGCCGCCGTCTCAACCTCGATCACGATCCGCTTCAAGCCACGACCGATGGTTGGGGCAATACCACGGTGGGTGTTTCTGCAACCGGCTTTAATTTGACCACCACAGCTGTGAACAATGCCCATAACTTTATTCCTGTCGTTCACCCGGGTGACTATTGCGCCCCTGGCAATGAAGCCTATGTGATGCGGGATTCAGATCCGCTCAGTGTTTTGGCTCAGCGTTACGACACCCAAGATGACGAGGTCATGCAAGGAGAGGCCCATCAAAACTCCACGACTTTGGCCTTGGATCCCCTGCGCACAGCCAATCCGGGCGGCGTGGTGACCCCTGACTACTACAGCTTAAACGCGACCGCACCGCCTGTGTTTAGCCCCGTTGCCAATCCCTTGCTTGGTGGCGGTTCGAACGATGCCACGAATACGGTCGATCGCATTGGCGCTGCGCTCAAAGGCTCTGATCCTGCCGGCACGCCGCGTTTGGATTATAATCTCACGATTCCGACCACCGACGTCAATCTCTTGCGCAATGAGAATAATCTGTTGATGAATTTGGGCTCGATTGAGCGCCGTGATATGGCGATCAATATCACCTCTGCAGACATGTACGCCCGAACGATTCCGGGTTATACCACAGTGCCCCGCTACCGTGTCGATCCCGGCGGCAACGTCTTTGACCTCTTTGGTAAAGGCTTTTACGATCCGCTTAATACGGCAGATGCCAACTCGATCAACCGGGTTTATACCACCAGTGGCGGAGCGACCAAAAATGGCCAAGTCAGCAATTTTGACCAACCCACCAATGGGGCATTTAATGCGGCTTATAACACGACCTATGCTGCAGCAGGCTCGTTTGAGGCCTATGTTAATAACCACAACCGCCTGTCAATGGCGGGCGATGACTACAATCTCTTTGACTATGTGCCCGATTTAAACTTGGTTCCTGGCGACGGGGAAGGTCGGCGTTTTGGCGAGAGCTACGTCGGGGCTTTGCCGAGTAATTTCTACTATTATCGCGAGGAACTCGATAATTCGGTTGATGCGGCGGGTGGGGCCAATGTACCAACAGGCAACTCAACTGCTTTGACTGCGCCTGGACCCAAAAACTTCAACAACGACGGCATGGGTTCGATCAACTTTGATGGTGCTAAAACCAATCTCGATGGTACGTTTGCTGATTCACATACCTATGTGAACAACCCCAATATGCCCGCATTTGCCAATGTGGCCCTGGGCTTTGTTGAGCAAAATGCCAAAATGTACAACACGGCACGTACCACCACCCAAGCTGTCTGGTTGGGTTTCCCTGGCCTGGGCGGTGAAACCAAATACGCCGAAAACGTAGCGGGTTCCACCAATGTCAGCAATCCGGTCAATGCCTTGGGCAACAATACTGCCATTGCAGCCATGAATTTCCCCACTTCTCAGATTATTTTGGCGATGGGCCAAGAGGTCAATCGGGGCGGTACTTTGATTCTCAATGAGATCAATTCTTTGGGAAATGTGGACCCCCATACCATTCCCTTGCCTTTGTTGAATTACAGCGGGACCTTTCCGGATTTTGACGATCCCGATGATCCCACCGATCCCACACCCAGCACCTTTATCTTTAATGCCTATGGGGCGGAAACGGTGACTCGCACGGGCAGTGAGTATATCAATTTTGCCAGCATCATTGATTCCGTTGATGATGGCTTGCTCAATGGCTCAAATAATGATGCTACAGGTATGGCGCAGTTGGTTGCCTCAGGACCCGTAGGCACTGTTCGTTTTGCTTCAGGTGGTGACCCGGCTGGTTTGCCCACCACTTGGCCCAATGGGGTGCTTTTGCACGTCGACAATGCTGCCTCTTTTGATATGACCTATCCCAAAAATATTGTCACCTTGGGCACCGACCCAACTGAGTACCGGGTGGTTTACAGCAATTCCAATAGCCGCCCCCAGACCCTTTTCTTGATTCCCAACGGTGGTCCTGCGATTACCAATACTTTGGGATCTGCAGCTACGGTTGCCAATTTTGTCCATGCAGATCTGCAGGTGCGTGCCAAAACCGGGCAGTATACTGTTCAGGTTACCAATGCCGCAGGGGTTGCCGATGCCCATGGCAGCCACGTGCGCATTGATTATGACGATTTGGGTACCGAGCAACCGGGTCAATTGGCCAGTGTCGGAATCTCCTCGGATTATGACCGTGTTGGCCGTATTGCCGGGGATGATCCTCGGACTGTGGCTGCCGAGAACAACCGGATTGCACCCGAATTGTTCCGCTCTCCCCATGGCTATATCCAGCCCGATGCCCAGGTTGCTCTCAATCTGGTTGCTCAGGATTCCGATGGCAATTCTCGGCCCCGCCGTTTGAAATCGGTGACTGTCGAAGTGGAAAGTGGCGAGCAATTGATCCCAAGTACTCTGACCCAGACCTATTCCACCACAGGCAATGCGGGTGCCTTCAGCTATACCGATGGCACAGGTCATTGGCCAATCGCACTCTTTGAAGAAGATACCCAGCTCAACCCGGCTGTCACCAACGATTTGAACTATTTTGTTGGCCTTTATCAGGGGATTACAGCCGTTAATGCCACCGCTGCCATACCCACGGTCACTGTGACCAGCAATTTTGGTCTGAGCATCGGTCAAAAAGTCACCATCAACGGTGAACGGCGTGTCATTGCAAATATTGCAGGCAATGTGATTACCTTGGATTCGCCCCTTTCGGTTGAACCCAAAATTGGTGATACCATCAATACAGGCAATGGTTTAGGCACTCAGGATATCCAGATGTACCTCAACCGTTCGGTGGCCATGTCGATGGGCGCAGGCATGAAAGTGACCCTTGAATGGGATGAATATGATGTGATTGGTTTTCCTCCCACGGTGGATACCACGGCAGCCAATATTGTGCCTGTGACCGAAACGATTGGTTTTGGTAATGCCTCTCCCAATTCAGAGTTGCAGATTGCCAATACCAATGTGGGCACCACCACTATTACCCTGACCCAACCTCTGACTGCCGCTCAGGCCGCTCAGTTCCCGAATGGGACACAGGTCAATGTGAATGGGATCACCCGCGTTTTGACTGCTGCCGCTGTTGCTGGTGGCACGACCTTGACCGTGGACCGTCCCGTGGAGACCTCTTTGGGACAGCCTCTGAAGTCCGGTTCGATCAGCCAGATCAATTATGAGAACTTCTTGGCGGTTGGCGAAGGCCGATCGGGTGGCAGCAAAGAGAATGAGTTTACCCAGGAACTCAAACGCATCATCGACAACCCTGAGTACAAAGAGATCCTTAAATATGGTCTGCTCAAAAATATCACGATTTCAGCCTCTTCGAATGATCAGTTTAATAACTTGGTCTCTTCGAAGATCTTATTAGACTGGGATCGTATCCGCAAACAGATTCAAATTCAGCAGACTTCGTTTATGGCTTACTTCAAGTCTGTTTGAGGATATGGAAACAAAAAACTGTCCAGAAGGGCATGTTGTACAGGCTTCAGGCAGACTCTGCCTGACCTGTGGCTGGTTGTTTCCCCTGACCGAAGGCCAAATCGTTTTGGACAATTGGCGGGTGCAGGACTCAGTTCGTCTACACGATCGCTATTTTTATCGGGTTGTGAGGGGCGCCGAAGAATCTGTACTGGCTGAGGCCCTGGAGTTTTTTCAGGCCCCCTACCGACATCAGCTCTATGCAGATTTAAAGCCCGTGTTGGATAGCTTGGACATGCCCATTTTGGAGTATGCCCATTGGCAAGCAGATGCTTTGCTCTTTCTGCATACCCGTTATCCCATCGCGATTTGGCATGCTCTCCAGCATCCTCTGCGGCAAGAATTGGACAAAGTGGGTATTTTGCCTGAGCCAGAATTGCGCTCACTGTTTGAGACGCTTCAGCTCATGGGCCGTGGTTTGAAAGCGGTAGGTAGGCTCAATCCCAGTTTGACCGCTTATTTGCTCGGGCAAGGAGAGAGTGGTAAATGGTACTTTTTTGAATGGGAATACTGTGTTCCCCATTCTGCCGCTTTGCTTTTTCCGCGTTGGTACCTTGGCTATCATGTGGCGGGCAAACAGGGGCAACGCAGTGCCGAGAGCTATAATTTGGCATTGATGCACACAGCTCTGCGGGGACTCCTGTTGGAATGTTTGACCGGTTCTTCGCCCGTTTTTTGGTACCCTGATTCGGTCTCTGTGACCTCGTGTAAAGCTCTTTTGAGCCCCACTTGTTTGCGCTGGTTGGAGACCTTTGAGCAAACGCCCGATCCGCGTCAATTTACAGCCCCTTCCTCTTTTTACAGTTCGCCTGCGGCCCGTGCTACGTTGCAAAAATCATGCCAACTCTTTGCCGAAGGTTATACTCTCTATCAAAGTGGGCAGGTTCAAGCGGCTTATCCTTCTTTTGAGCAGGCCACCCGTCAACATTTGCTTTTTTCTCAAGGTTACCGTTTTTTGGGTTTGTGTGTGCGCAAACAGGACTATTCCCTCTTTCTCAGGTTGATTGAGCAGGCCTTGCGGGTTGAGCCCCGCTCTTGTTTTTATTTTGAAAGGGCCGAAGGGCATCTTTTACATGAAAAGGTCGAAGCGGCTGCTGAAGATCTGGTCAAAGCTCTCAACAATCAGGCTTATTTTCCCGAAGCTTGGTATTTATTGGGGTCTTGTCAGGAACGCATGCGCCAATTTTCTTTGGCGGAAATGGCCTATAAAGAGGCCTTAAAGCAATGTAATAATCCCCAGTTCAGCTTGGCTTTGGCCAAACTCTACGAAAAACAGGGATTAACTGAAAAAGCCAAAAAATACCAGCGCAGTTCTTTGCGGGTTGGGGCCAAACTGTCGGTCCAATTGCATGAACCCTATTTGCCTGAGCATATTGCCTGTCCCCAGGGGCATTCCAATCCACCAGAACAGGGTTTTTGTTTGCAGTGTCAATTGCCTTTGGGGCCTGAGATAGGTGCGAAAATTGGCGAATATACCCTTTTAGGCTGTATCAAGCGTCGCGATCCTGGCGCTGAAAGCTATACATCGGTATACCGGGCCCAAACTGCCTCGGGCCGTGAAGTCTTGCTCAAAGAACAATTTGTTCCTCCCCATAAACGTGAGTATTTCTTGGATAAATACCAACGCCTGCTTGAATTACAACATGAATATATCCAAAATATCGAGACTGTTTTTCTGGATGGGTCCTATGGCTATTTGATCTACCCCTGGAAAGCGGGACAAACCTTGCAAGACGTTCTCGAGCGTGACGGGGCCTTGCCCGAACAACAAGTCTGGCAGGTCTTGATTACGATAGCCTCCGTGATTGTCTATTTGCAGGCCAGCGAATATCCCCGGGTCCATGGGGATATCAAACCCGCCAATATTTTGCTCACCGATGATGGCGATGTCTTGTTGCTGGACTTGGATTCTGTTGTGACGGTCAAGCCTGATTCGTTTCGCCGTCAGGGCATTGCAACATATCCCTATGCGCCGCCAGAACAAATACTTAAAGAACGCGTGGATATTCATACAGATGGTTATGCCCTGGGTGTGACTTTATTGGCCTGTATGACTGGGGTCTTTCCCGAGATCTTTATATCCCATCACTACAAGCGTTTTTATAAATGGGAAGAGCGCATTCCCCATCTCTCGGCCCATTTAAAGACCCTTGTTCAGGGCCTGATTGCCTGGAAACCTGAGCAGCGCACGCCCATTTCTCGCGAAAATCTGCGCCAATGGCTGATGGCTTTTAAAGCGGCTCAACCTTTGCCCGTGCCAGATAAATTTCAGCAATTTCAAAGGGCCTTTTGGGCAGTCTACCGTTCCTCCCGTGAGGAGCTGGAGAGCAAGGTCGAGGCCCTTTTAAAACAAGAAACCAATCGTGTCACCCTGTTCTTTGCGGCCTCACGTTTTGTTCAAGAGGGCATGAACCAATCCGCTTTGCGTCTTTTGCGCAATATTCAACGTTTGGGCAATGAGTTTGAGAGCACGCTTTGGCTCTTGGGTGAGCTGTATTTAAGCGAAGGCTATTACCAAGCTGCGATAGAGGTTTTGAATCAGTCTTTGGAAAATTGCAAAGACGTCTATTGGCCCTATCTCTTATTGGCACGGGCCTACAAGCAACTCCGACAGATGCAATTGGCCTTGGCCTCTTACGAAAAGGCCCATTTAAATGGCGCTCCTGCTGCTATTTTTTTGGAGTATTTGGGTTTTTTGCTCCAAGAGCAGTATTTTGTCGAGGTCCGCAATCTGGCCCAGGCCAAATTGCTGGAATTTGATTTGCCCCATGAACGGGCTTTTTTACATGGCGCAGCAGGCATCGCTTTGGTGAAATTGGGCTGTGAAGAAGATGCCTTTGTGGAGCTTCAGGCCTCTTTGCGTTGGGAACCAGATCAGGTGCCCATTCTCTTTCATTTGGGCAAAGTCTGTCTGCGTCTGCTGCGTTTTGAGGAGGCCCAAAGCCATTTTGAGCAATGTTTAAAACGGGAGCCGGGGCACCGTGGCGCACGTTTCTATCTGGCCCGCACCTGGATTGAAAACAAGCATTTTGAAAGGGGTTTGCAGGCCCTGAAAGATTTAGAGGCGGATACCCAGGCTAAAACCGAAATCATCGATCTGCTCTTTCAAAAAGCCCGTGTCTTGACCCTCTTGCAGCAGATGAAAGAGGCCGAAGCCTGTTATCAAGAGCTCATGCGTTTATTTCCCTGCGAAGCAGTCTGTGTCAATTATGGCAATCTCTGTCTGATCTTGCAGCAAAACGAAAAAGCCCAGCGTCTGTTTGAACAGGCTCTGGGCTTTAATGCCGCTTCTGCCGAAGCCAAACATGGGCTCAAGCTGGCCGCGACTCAAGCGGGGTGAGTGTCTACCTTAATTGACGGTACCAGCCCGGAAATTGGTGGTCTCAGCGTCTGCGGTATAAGAATTGCCTGAATTGCTCAGGGTACCATTCCGTTTGGGCCAGGGGGCTGTTGCAGGCATATTGGGGGTTGATACCTTCATGCCCTGAACCATCACAAATTGGCGGTCACCGCCATCGACGGTTGAGGCGTAGAGAGTGCCATTGCGCAGGGTCAGACCATTCCAAAGATTACCACCTGCGGAGTTTTCCCATTCAATTTGAGCGCTTGCCCCCAAATCCCGAACGGCATAGAGCTTGGAGTTTTTTAAGCCGGTATAGATGATTCTGCTGCCATCGGGTTCAGCCCCGAGCAAAAGATCGGCAAAGACTGTATTATTTTTAGTGTTATTCAGCTGAATATAATTAGAGGGCGACCACTTGGCTGTTGCAGATGTGCCATCGTCAATATAGGCGTACAAAAGACTGCTTTTAATGCTTGAGCTGCCATCGGAGCTGATAAAATAAATGACATCTTTGCCATTTTGGCGGTCGACGACGGGTGAATTTCTCAGGGTAATTCTGATACCTGTGAGTGTGACGGTCCATTTGGGGCTGCCATCGGGATTAAATGCTCTGAGTTGCGAGTCTTTGGTAGGAGCGCCACTGTCATCATAAGCCAGCACATAAACGGTGCCATCTGTGCCAATCGCTGGGCCCGAGCGCGAACCATTGTTCAAGTTAACAGATTGAACGAGGCTACCATCCGCCCGATTGAGGACAATCAACTTGCCTGCTGTGCTGTGGTTGGTGACAAAATACAATTTGCTGCCATCACGGGAAACCGCGCCACCGCCCATGATATCTTGGGTAGTGAGGACAGAACCTACTGTCTCAGTGTTGTAGGCCCAGAGCTGTGTACCATTAGTGGTACCCGCAGTGCCAACCCCACCGGGCCGTTCCTGCTTGATGCCGTAAATACCTGTTTTGGTACCTGCTGAGACATAGACAAAGACCTGATCTTCAGCCCGACAGGCACAGCCTGTACCAGGGTCGCGCCAAGTCAAAAGTGGGGCTTTGATCGAGTCTGCGGAACCATAATTGTCGACATCAAAAGGGAAGGCATAAGACCAAATCTCTTGGCCATTGCTGCGATCTTTGGCCCGGATTCGGGCTGTTTTTTTGACGGCCTCAAGGGGCGTCATTTCCAGATCCAAGTAGAAAAGCGATTCTTTGGTGGCTCCTCCGGTTGGATTGCTTCTGCCCAAAACGACATTTGGCACAATAATCTGTTTGGTGCTCACAGGAGCGAACTCTTCTGTGTATTTTTTAAAGCCCGTGTTGCCATCTGCGCTGGTGGCTGTGGTGATGGCGTAAAGCCTTTCTGCGGCACCATCCCCTTCTTGAACCTCGTTAAAATAGGCCTTGCCACTGAACGCATCGATGGAAATATTTTGATCGATGCCATAACTGCCACCAACAGTACTGTAACGGGCAATTGGGTAAGGGGTCTTTTGGTAATTGGCAGGATCCAGCCCGGCACCTGCGCCTCCTGTGACATTGGCAATGCTGCCCAAATTAATCGCAATCGCCAAATCGCGGGAGGCCAAAGCCTGGGGCGTGGGGGGATTTAATGTTGCCAGACGGGGAAAGCTGAGAGTGCCATTGTTGACCACAGCTCCCGTCAGACCATTGACAAAAGACTGGTAGGCGTTTAAATCAAGCGCATTGTTTAAGAAGGCCGATCCGAGTTTATTCAGCTCTTCAACGAGCAGCCCCGTTAAAAATGTTTGCATATTAACGGTCACATTCCCCGTCAGCGGGACATGAAAGGCATTTTTGAGCTCCAAAATGGGTGCCGAGGTTTTATTGCTATAAAACCCAACTGTGACTATCCAATTGTTGCCATCAGGAATATTGGCGCCCAACGAAAATGTCGCATTGGGATTCACCACCTGGATAAAGCCCTGGGCATCAGCGTTCGAGTCAAAGATCGTCTGGGTACCTTTGACAGCTGTCAATTTAATGAAATTGGCCTGAGCTGTTTGTTTGGTGCTGAATTCGGCTGTGGGTGGCTCAACTTGAAAGCGCACAAACCGCTTGGGGGCATTGGGGTCAATGGTTTGAGTCTGGGCCGTCGTTTGGTTGCCTGTAACAGTGCTGTGTGTTTGGTTCAAGGCGGGTTGCACGGGGGTGCAGGCCATCAACATGCTGACGCTCAGACATGCAGGTATTATCAGATTTTTCACTATCATTCTCTTCATCTCCCTTTTGCTACCACAAAGCAGGCATCTCTCAATTTTGACCCTTATTTGACCCTTAAAAATACATATCTTCCCACATAGGCTTATCGAAAGATCACAAATCTTGCATGTTTGAATTAATCATAAATTAATGTTGATTAACAGGCTTTTAAAAGAGGAATCTGCTTTCATCTGATTTACATCTGGAATCCCTGACTGTTATACTTGTTTTCACCTGAGCCGAGGTGGCGGAATTGGCAGACGCACTAGTTTCAGGTACTAGCGCTCGCAAGGGCGTAAGGGTTCGACTCCCTTCCTCGGCATTTTAAAAACTCTTTTAATTATGTTAGCCAACCCCCCTTCTGAAGATTCTTCGTCACTTTCTGTGACGCTTCGTTGGCTTTGGCCTTTCTGGAAACCTCTTTTCCCCCGCCTTGTTTTTTTACTTTTGGCCACCCCCCTGGTGGTGCTTTTTGATGCTTATGTGCCCATGATCATCCGTCAAATTGTCGATGGTCTTTCTCAGCACAACCTTCAACCAGCTTGGCTTTGGCAGAAATCGCTGCTGATTCTGGGCTTGGGTTTGGCGCATTTTGTGCTCTATGTGTTGGTTCAGAGCACGCGCGGAGCCACCAATTTTGGCTTTGAAAATCGCTTCCGCATGCGTTTGGCTGAAAAACTCGTCAAACAGGGGCAGTCTTTTTTTTATACCTTTCGCACAGGCGATGTCTCGACCCGTCTGATCGATGATATCAGCGAAAACAAATTGGGCTGGTTTGCCTGCAGTGGCATTTTCAGACTCTACGAAGCGCTGTTGATGATTGCTGGTTGTGTTTGGTTTATGTGGCATTTGCATATTGGCTTAACGCTCTTGACTGCTTTGCCCCTGCTCTTTGTGGCTTTTTTTTACATTCACTCTTCTCGGCGGACTCAGGCTTATTCGCGCCACAGCCAAAAGGCCATTTCTGCTTTAAACAGTTTTTTGACCAGCACCCTCGAAGGCATTCGCGTGGTCAAAGCTTATAACCAAGAGCAGAAACAGATCCAGGCCTTTGCCGGGGTGGTGAATCAGCAAATGCAAAAAGAGATTCAATTGGTCAAGGTCTCCTCACTATTGCAGCTGAGTTATAGCCGCTTTTCTGAGTTGGGGGCCTTGGTGATCTTGGCTGCGGGTGGCTATCTGGTGATCCAGAAAGTGATGACCCTCGGTGATTTAATTGCCTTTAACGCCTATATCTTTATGCTGATTTGGCCGATGGTGGATGTCGGCCAGTTTTTTATCAAAGGTCGGGCTGCAGGGGTTTCTGTTGAACGGGTGCGCGAGATGGAAGCCTTCCCGCCTGAAATCGCCCCCCAGGGCCAGGCATTGGCTTTCCCCGCTCACGATTTTGAGTTGTCTCTCGAAAACGTGGATTATCACTTTGGGCAGCAATCGGGTTTGCAGGGGCTCAATTTAAGCCTCAAGAGTGGTCAGACCGTGGCTTTTGCCGGGGCCGTTGGCAGTGGCAAAACCCTTTTGCTCAATCTGATCCCCCGGATTATTCAGCCCCAGCAGGGCCGAATTACGCTCAATGGGCGCGACCTGGCCGATTATGAAATTGCCGATCTGCGCCGTCAGATTGGCTATGTCAGTCAGAGTCCCAGTTTGTTTTCCGATACCATTGCCGAGAATATTCGCCTGGGGCGGGAGATTTCTGAAGCCGATCTGCACTGGGCTGTCGAAGTGGCGCAATTGCAGCAAGACTTACCTCTCTTTGCCCAGGGGCTCGAAACCCGGATTGGCCAACACGGGGTGAAATTATCGGGAGGCCAAAAGCAGCGGATTGCCATTGCACGGGCCCTGGCTGGCAAACCCCGGATTCTGATCTTGGATGATTGCACCTCGGCCTTGGATGCCGAGACCGAAGCCCGTCTTTGGCAGGCTTTGTATACCTTTATGCCGGGTTTGCTGGTGCTTTTGGTGACTCACCGCGTCAGCACCCTGCAGCGGGCCGAGCCGATTTTTCTGCTCTCCCGCGGGCGTTTGTTGGGTCAGGGCTCTCATCTGACACTTTTGCGGGATTTTTCTGCCTATCGGGATTTATACCTGCAAGATGCCCAGCTTGAGAACGTTTAAAGCTGGAGCTGTCCTTGGCTTTCGCGCAGTTGATGAACGTGAGGGGCCTGCAGACAAACACTCTTAAAATGGAGCATTTGTGCAGATTCGCGCTGCCCTTTAAACAGCCAGAGGCCGGGTTCCAAGCTGAGTGGCTCGCCCCTGAGCACGCCTTGGTAGACATCCCAGAGGTTCCAGTGTAATTCTCTTGAAAACTGTTGCCTCCCAGGCAATTGGCTGCAAAACAGATCGCGGCTGAGGGCCAAGGCCTCCTGCAAGGCACTCAAAGCCAGTTCTTCAGAATCCAGTTTTCCAGAATCCAGTTTTCTAGGAGCTTGGGAATATAAGCTGTGCAAAAGCTGTTCACATTCATCCAAAAAAGGAATCAACCTGGGGCTATACAGCAATTGGGTCAAGGCAAAATAATCACTTTCCAACCACACCCAGTTTGGAGAATTGGGCAATTGGCCCGCGCAGTATTCACCGCCTCCGGCCAGAATTTCGGCACTTTTAGTGCTTAAAAATTGCCGCAAGCTTTTTAAAATTGGGTATTCAGGGCCCAGGTCTGTCTCGCAAAAATAAGACAGAACCGTCGCATAATTTGCCACGTTGTATTGCTGGAAAAGCATCATCGGCAATTGCAGCACCCGGCTAAAATAGAGAATATGCGTCATCCAGGCAAAAATCCGCATCTCTTGCCAATCTTGGGGAGAAAAACTCTGAGCGGCGATGACCATCTCTTGCCATTCTAAGATCCCTTCAGGTGGGGCCTGAACCTGGCTGTGGGGCGGCACATAGGGGAGCTTAACCGATTTGATTCCGTGTTCTTTGCGATAATCTGGATCTGCCAATTCGGCATTGGGCAAGATATAGACATTGTAAAAGCGCATTTCTTGATGCTGCCCCTGCTGGATCAGGGTTCCTACGCCTTGTTTAAAGGAATCCACGGTTTCTCCTGGCAGACCGACCAACACATCGGTATAGGTCGGAATCCCCGCTTGGCGAAAGCGGCTTTGCAGCTCCTGATAAGATTTTAAGGAGATGTTTTCGCGCCGAATCGCACTCAGGGCTTGAGGAGAGACACTTTGCATCGAAAGGGTGGTGCCGGTGTGCATGCCTTCTTTAAACAGAATTTCTTGACTTTCAAAGACTCTTTCGGTGGCATTTTTGGCGGTTTGGGTATAAAACAAACGCGGGTAGCCAAACTCTTCTCTGACCGCTGCTGCCAGCTTGGCGATTTCAAGATCTCTTTCAAAAATGCCAAAATTGGCGTCACAGCAGTAAATGACTTCGATTTTCTGTTGGCCAAACCAGCGCAACTCAGCTTCAAGCCGCTCCAGATCAAAACGCAAGACTTTGGCATTGGTCAATGAGCCCCAATCACAAAAGCTGCACGAAAACGGGCAACCGCGATTGGTCTCCCAGACCGAGAGCCAGCGGTTGTGGGGATGATTCAAGAGCAACGGTTCGAGTATCCCTGATAAAAAGGCCGAAGCCACCCGCTCCAAATTGCGGGCCCGCTGTTTGGGGCGGGTGATAATCTGCTTCCCCGCACGGTAGCTGATCCCGTTTAAATCTGCATAATCGCGGTCAGGAAATTGCTCCAGCAAAGCCAAAAAAGTGGCTTCCCCCTCGCCATGCACACAGACATCGATCCAGGGATATTGCTGCATAAAGGCCTCAGCCCGATCGGGTACGTGGGGCCCGCCCACGACAATCAAGGTCTCGGGTTGACGGGCTTTGAGTTTTTGCGCCAGGGCCAGAGTATAAGCGGCGTTCCAGACATAGAGGCTAAAACCAGCCACATGGCTCAACGACAGACGCTGTAATGCGATCTCGAAGGGCAGGCGCTCAAACAGGGGCAGGGTAAACAGATAGCGTTCGGGCAGGAGTGCATTTTTTTTGACAAAGGCCTGAAGCAAAGCTGCCGCATAAGGCAAATTGACAAATTGCAGCATCGGCTCAGTCAGCTGAATCAGGCTGATGATCAGCGGATTTTCTGTCATGGGCCCTCGCTTGTGTGTCTTTTATTGGGCTATGTTGGAGGGTGGGGCCTGAAGTGCATAGAGGTATTGATCGTTACAGCCAATATACACTGTGCCGTCGCCTTGAACCCAAGGGGTTGAATAAATGCTGTCGTTGGCATAATAACGCCAGCGCTCTTGGCCCTGGGGAGTGAGGGAATAGACACTGGCATCGGTGCTGCCAAAGTAGAGATTGCCCTCGACATCAAAGGCCAGGCTGGATTCCAGGGCATCACGGGCTTTAAAACGCCATTTCTCCGTGCCATTTGTATTTAAGGCAAAGAGATGGCTACCCGTGCTTGGGACAAAAATGGTACCGTCTTTGCCCACCGCTAGACTGCCAATCACCTCATGTTCGGTTTCAAAGTTCCAAAGCACCTGACCAAAAGGATTGAGGGCATAGACCAAGGTGTCGAGGCTGCCGACATAGATCGTGCCGTCGGGGCCGATCGCGGGTTGCGAGCGGATGGCGTCTCCGGCGTTAAAAACCCAGCGTTTGTTGCCCTCGGGGGTAATCGCATGGAGGGTTCCGTCCATGACGGGCAGATAGATAATTCCCTCTGATGATACCGTTGCTGCCGCTTGCACCTCGTCGTCGATATAATAATCCCATTTTTGCGTGCCATCGGGTGCAATGGCATGAAAGGTGCCTGTGGTGGTGGCCACGTAAATATTGCCATCTTTGCCAATTGCAGGACTGGCCTTGATGGCACCGTCGGCGGCAAACTTCCATTTGAGACCGCCATTGGGATAAAGGGCAAAGAGAAAACCTTCACGGCTGCTGAGATAGACGGTGCCATCGCTGCCCAAGAGCGGTTGGCCTGTTAAAGGCGTAAAGGTCGGGTATTTCCATTTGAGGGAGCCGTCGGGGTTGATTGCATAGAGGCTGTGGTCATTGCTGCCCACATAGAGGGTGCCATCGGCCCCTTGCACGGAGCTGCCGTAAATGGCTCCCTCGGTTAAGAATTTCCATTTTTCTTGGGCCAGCGGTGCTTCGCTGGGTTCGGGGCTGGCTGGGGATTCTGAGCTGGGGTCGGGTGTCGGTTCTGGTGTGGGTTCGGGGCTGGGTGTTTTGAGCGGCGTTGGGGTGGGTTGGGGCCCGGGTGGCGTTGAAGGACTGTTGCTGGGGGTGGGCAAGCCCGAAGGGGCCAAACTGGGAGAAATGCTGGGGCTTGAGAGGGGGGGAGTGGGTGTTTGGCTGGAACGGGGTGGAAGGGTTGTTGGCGGTGTAGGGGCTGTATTACAGGCGCTGATGAGCAACAGTCCCAGGGCAAAAAGGGGAAGACGTGCCATGATTCGTTGAAACCTTGTCTTGATGAATTGATCCGATTGATCCGGCTTGGCTTGATTCTAGCATATTCACTGCTTGGGAACAGGGATTTGCCCCGATTTGATCTGACAAGGGGTAAGATGAACCCATGCCGCAAACACAGACCTCTCGCGATTCAACAGCCTTAAAAACGTGGCCCCGCCCTTTGCTTCTGACAGCGCTGCTGTTTTTTGTCTGTGTACAGGTCTTGGGTTTATTGCTGCGTTGGCAGTTTGTGCAGGTTTTGCCCGGTTTTAATTATAAGTTTTTTTTACATGCCCATTCCCATGTGGCCTTGCTGGGCTGGGTTCATGCGATCTTGATGGTGGCCCTGATGCGGGCCTTTTTGCCTGCGAGTCAGACCCAATCCAAACGCTGGCATCGGCTCTTTTGGGCGGCACAGGTCCTGGTTTTGGGCATGTTATTCAGTTTTCCTGTGCAGGGCTACGCGGCTGTCTCAATCACCTTTTCGACCCTGTTTTTGTTTGTGTCTTATGCCCAAGCGGGGCATTTATTGCGGGCCACACAGGGCGATCCCGCGCTTTCGCGGCGTTTGCTTTGGGCCTGTCTCTGGCTGATGATGCTGTCTTCGCTCGGACCCTGGAGTTTGGGGCCGATCATGGCGCTCAAACTCAACCAAAGCCCCGTTTATTTTCTCGCGATCTATTTTTATTTGCATTTTCAGTACAATGGCTGGTTTGTCTTTGCGCTTTTGGCCCTGCTCTTGCGCTGGTTGGAAGCACGTGGCATCGACACAGCTGGGCCTTTGCCCCGGCGGGCCGTTTGGCTTTTGCTTGGGAGCAGTTTGCCCGCTTACGCCCTTTCGGCACTTTGGACGCAACCGCCGCTGTGGGCCTGGGTTTTGGCCGGAGCAGCTGCCCTGGCGCAGTTGGGGGCCTTGGCCCTGTTTTGGCGCTGGGGCTGGGTTTTGCGCCAAACAGGCTCTCACCTGTTCTCTTGGAGCCATTTTTTGCCCGAGGTCAAGATTTTATTGGTGCTGGCTTGGGGCTGTTTTAATTTCAAACTGCTTTTGCAGGCCCTGACTGCCTGGCCGTTCTTTGCCCAATTGGCCTACCAGCAGCGCTCGCTCGTGATTTTTTACCTGCATTTGGTGCTTTTGGGGGTGGTCACCTGTACCCTCTTGGCCTATTTATGCCAAGAGCGCGGCCTGCAGCTTAACCCGACTGTGCGGTGCGGCTTGGGGTTGTTTTTGCTGGGTTTTTTCCTCAGCGAGGCCCTGATTCTCTTACAGGGCCTTGCCGCTTGGTGGGGCCTGGGGGCCTTTGTCTCGCTGCCCCTGCCGATTTTTCTCAGCAGTTTGCTGATACTTGTGGGCTGGCTGCTGATCGCTCTGGGGCAGTGGCCAATTGCTCGCGGTATGCCGCTACCCGTGGATCCATAACTTTTCTCCAGAGTGGGGGCAGCAGGGCCAGCAAAATCATGCCCGCGTAGCCAGCGGGCAATTGTGGGCTCTCTTCAAATTGGCGCAGAACCGGGTAGCGCCGGGATTGGTGGGCATGGTGATCGGAGTGGCGCTGCAGCATAAACAACAGACAATTGGTGAGCAAAAAATTGGCGTTCCAGGAGTGGCGAATATTGACCCCTTCGTAAACGCCGGGGCGGATTTCACGCCGTTCGAGCCCGTAATGTTCGACATAATTGACTGCTTCGAGCAGGCTGAAGGCCATGATGCTCTGAGCAATAAAAAACCAGAGGGCCTTGGGACCCCAGAGCAAGAAGAGCCCCAGGCCAAAGCTGCCCGAAAGCAGTGTGTAATTGATCATGCGGTTGTGAAAGCTCCAAAGCCCCTGTTGGCGTTTGCCTAGCCGCTGTTTTTCGATTCCCCAGGCACTGCGCCAACTGCCCAGCACGGTGCGCAAATAAAAGCTGTAAAAACTCTCGCCCAGACGGGAACTGGCAGGATCGTCGGGGGTGGAGACCCGGCGGTGGTGGCCGTAGAGGTGTTCGATATAAAAATGCAGATAACAGACGGGCATCAGCAGGGCCTGGCCCAAAAAGCGCTCAAAGCGATCGACCTTGTGAATCAATTCATGGGCCAGGGTAATGCCCAGGCCGCCGGTACAAATGCCGACCGAAAGCGTAAAACCGATCTGCTCCAGGCCACTCCAGTTGGCTTGGCTGATCAGCCAAGCTCCCCCGATGATCAGGCCGTATTGCACGGGCACCTGCAGCCAGGTCATGAGCTTAAAGGTCAGGCTATTGAGCAGGGCCTCGGTCTCGTCTTGGCCGGGGTTGTGCAGATAATGGCCCAAGACAAAGTCCAAAACCGGAATCAGGCCAAAGACAAAGAGCGGCACGGCAAATTGGGCCAGCCCGCCGGTTTGGGCCCCCCAGATCGCCAGCAGTGGAATAATATAGCCCACGCCAAAGGCCAAAGGCCGCAAGGGGCGGTTGAGCACATTTTGGGGTGGGGTCAGATTCAAAGGCAATTGCATTGGGCACCTCCGGGGCTTTGGGATTATATCGGCGTTTCTTTGCTAAAAATTGCTTGGCGGAAGAAGATTTTGCTGAATCAGTCCCTCTGACACGCCGTGTTATAATGAGCCCATCTCAAAAACCAGGACAAATGCCACGCCATGACCCAAACCGGCCATTCCCCCCACCCCCTCGAAGCCCTGCTCAAAGAACGGATTGTGATTCTCGACGGTGCCATGGGCACCATGATTCAGACCTTTGGGCTCGAAGAGGCGGATTTTCGCGGCAGCCTCTTTGTCGACCACCCTTTGCCGCTCAAAGGCTGCAACGACCTGCTCTGCCTGACCCGGCCCGAGATTATCAAACAGATCCACAGGGCCTTTTTAGAGGCCGGTGCAGATATCATCGAGACCAATACCTTCAACGCCCAATCGGTCTCAATGGCGGATTATGGCATGGAGTCGCAGGTTTATGCGATCAACAAAGCCGCCGCTGAATTGGCCCGTGAAGTGGCTGCTGAGGTCGCCGCCCAAGATGGTAAGCCCCGCTGGGTGGCGGGCTCGATTGGGCCGACCACACGCACAGCCTCGCTCTCGCCCGATGTCAACAATCCCGGTTTTCGCAATACCGACTTCCAGGCTTTGGTGGCTGCCTTTGGCGAACAGGTGCGCGGTTTGGTCGAAGGTGGCGTGGACTTGCTGGTGCCCGAGACGACGATCGACACCCTCAACCTCAAAGCGGCGCTCTTTGCGATCGAAGACTATTTCGAAGCAACCGGCAAACGCCTGCCCGTGATTGCCTCGGTCACGATCACCGATGCCAGCGGGCGCACGCTTTCGGGCCAAAATGTCGAGGCCTTTTGGAACAGCATCAGCCATTTTGACTTGCTGGCCGTCAGCATCAATTGTGCCCTGGGCGCCGCGCAAATGCGCTCCCATGTCGAAGAATTGGCCAAGATTTCCCCCGTTTATCTCTGCTGTTTTCCCAATGCGGGTCTGCCGAATGAATTTGGCGGCTACGACGAAACCCCCGAACAAATGGCCGCGATTCTCAAGGATTTTGCCGAGCAGGGCTGGCTGAATATTGTCGGCGGCTGCTGCGGCACGCGCCCAGAATTTATTGCTGCCATTGCCAAAGCCATGCAAGGTCTGCCCCCGCGTCAGATTCCTGACGTGCCTGCTTTGCCGCGTTTCAGTGGCATGGAGGCCTATACGATCCGCCCCGATTCGAATTTTAGTTTGATCGGCGAGCGCACGAATATCACAGGCTCGCGCAAATTTGCCAAGCTGATCCGCGAAGAAAATTACGAGGCGGCGCTCGAAGTGGCACGGCAGCAGGTCGAGGGTGGCGCCAATTTGATCGACATCAATATGGACGAAGGCCTGATCGACTCAGAGGCCGTGATGCGCACATTCCTCAATTTGATTGCCGCTGAGCCAGATATTGCCAAATTGCCGATCATGGTCGACAGCTCCCGTTTTGAGGTGCTCGAAGCGGGCCTGCAATGCCTGCAGGGCAAAAGTGTCGTCAATTCAATCAGTCTCAAAGAGGGCGAAGAAACCTTTAAAGCCCAGGCCCGCCGCATTCGCCGCTATGGTGCTGCGGTGGTTGTGATGGCCTTTGATGAAGGCGGCCAGGCCGTGACGGCTGAGCACAAATTGCAGATCTGCCAACGGGCCTATCGCATTCTGACTCAAGAAATTGGCTTTCCGCCCCAGGATATTATCTTTGACCCGAATATTTTGACCGTGGCCACCGGCATGGAAGAGCACGCAGATTACGCCATGGCTTATCTCGATGCGATTAAACTGATCAAAGCGGCCTGTCCCGGTGCTTTGATCAGCGGCGGGGTCAGCAATCTCTCCTTTTCGTTTCGGGGCAACGACTATGTGCGCGAAGCGATGCACGCCGTGTTTTTGTACCACGCCATCCAAGCAGGCATGGACATGGGCATTGTCAACGCCGGGCAATTGGCGGTCTACGAAAATGTGCCTGCCGAATTGTTGGCGCACATCGAAGACGTGCTCTTTAACCGCCGCCCAGATGCGACGGATCGTTTGGTCACTCTGGCTGAAAACTACCGCCGGGGCGGGACGTTGCGCGAAAAAGACGAGACCTGGCGACAGGGCGCTTTGCAGGAGCGCATCAGCCATGCCTTGATTCACGGCATCGACAGCTATCTCGAACAGGATTTGCCCGAGGCCCTGGCCAGCTTTGCCCGGCCCTTGGAAATCATCGAAGGCCCGCTGATGGTGGGCATGAGCCATGTGGGCGACCTCTTTGGGGCCGGCAAAATGTTTTTGCCCCAGGTGGTCAAAAGCGCAAGGGTCATGAAAAAGGCCGTCGCTTGGCTTTTGCCGCATATGGAGGCCGACAAAGCATCCAATAGCAGCAAAGGCAAGGTCTTGCTCGCCACCGTCAAAGGCGACGTACACGATATCGGCAAAAACATCGTCGGTGTGGTGCTGGGCTGCAATAATTACGAAATTGTCGATTTGGGCGTAATGGTCCCCGCCGACCGGATTTTGGCCGAGGCCCAAGCCACAGGGGCGGATATCATCGGCCTGAGTGGGTTGATCACGCCCTCGCTGGATGAAATGGTGCATGTTGCCAAAGAGATGACCCGTTTACATTTTAAAACCCCGCTTTTGATTGGCGGGGCCACCACCAGTGCCAAACACACCGCCGTCAAAATTGCCCCGGCCTATGATGGCCCCGTGGTACATGTCAACGATGCCTCACGGGCGGTGACGGTGGTCAGCCAGCTCTTGAGTGAATCCCAGTGCGAAGACTATCTGGCCGATGTGCGCGCCCAGCAGGCCCTGACCCGCGAGCGCTACTTGAATCGTTCGGCCCGGCCCCTGCTCAGCCTGGAACAGGCCCGCGAACGAGCCCCGCGTTTTGACTGGGCTGCGGCGGTCTTGCCACAACCGGCTTTTTCGGGCGTACGTGTGCTGGAGCAGATTGACTTGGCAGAATTGCTGCCGTATATCGACTGGACGCCTTTTTTCAGCGCCTGGGAATTGCGCGGGACTTATCCGGCGATTTTGCAACACCCTGAAATGGGCGCAGCCGCCCGCGATCTCTTTGAACATGCCCAGTCCATGTTGCAGCAAGTCGTGGAGGAAAAATGGCTGAGTGCCAAAGCGGTCTATGGCTTTTTCCCTGCGGCCTCTCAGGGGGAAGATATCTGCGTCTATGCCGATGATTCGCGCTCTGATGTGCAGAGAGTCTTTCACAGCCTGCGCCAACAAGAAGATTTGGGCAACAAGCCCCACCTGGCCCTGGCCGACTTTATCGCGCCCGTTGAGGCCGCTTGCCAAGACTGGATTGGGGCCTTTGCCGTTACCGCCGGTCTCGGCCTCGATGCCCATGTGGCCCGCTTTGAGGCCAACCACGACGATTATAACGCCATTTTGCTCAAGGCCCTGGCTGACCGCCTGGCCGAGGCCCTGGCCGAGTGGCTGCACCAAAAGGCCCGCCGCGAATGGGGCTACGGCGTCAACGAAGATTTTTCTGCCAATGATCTCATCGCCGAAAAATACCAGGGCATTCGGCCCGCACCGGGGTATCCGGCCTGCCCAGATCATACCGAAAAGCGCAGCATCTTTGACCTGCTCAATGCCGAACAAATTGGCCTGGCTTTAACCGAGCACTTTGCCATGACCCCCACGGCGGCGGTCAGTGGTTGGTATTTCTCGCACCCCGAAGCGCGTTATTTTAGCATCACCCGCTTGGGGGCCGATCAGGTGGCAGATTATGCTCAGCGCAAGGGGCTGAGCCAAGCTGAGATGGAGCGCTGGTTGGCGCCGTGGTTGGGGTATGAGCCTTAGTGTCAAAGAGCTGCAAAAGGAGCGGCAGACTGTGACAAAAATGTCGCTGAGGCGTCTTTTGGGTGCTATCGTTCTCTGCCTCTGCACAGGCCTGCCCGCATTCTCACAATCGCCGACGGTTGCTGCTCTGGCTCCCCTGGTCGATCTGCAACAGGCTGTGCCCGGCCTCGAAGTGGAATTGCGCTTTGCAACCGAAAAACAATTTCTCAAAAAAGCCGTTTATCCCTTTCGCAAAGCCTGGGGCCAGCCCGCATTGGCCGAGCGTCTGCGCAAGGCCCAGGCTTACCTAGAGCCTCGGGGCTACCGCCTCAAAATCTGGGATGCCTACCGCCCGATGGAATTCCAAGAGCTGTTCTGGCAACACGTTAAAAACGAAAATTTTATCAGCCACCCGCGCAAAGGGGGCCGCCACACCCGCGGCACCGCTGTTGATCTGACCTTGATCGACACAAGTGGCCAAGAGATTCCTATGCCCACGCCATATACCGAATTCAGCGAAAAGGCCTTTCGCGATTACGCCAAATTGCCCAGCTTGCTCAAAGCCAACCGCCTGCTGTTGCAACAGGCCATGACCCAGGCCGGTTTGGAGCCGCTGCCAACCGAGTGGTGGCATTTTGACCTGCCCAAGTGGCGCACGTTTCCGGTGCTCAAGCTCAAAGGGGTGTTTTTGGCGGAGCATGAGAAGCAGTTGTAGGGCGTGAATCAGGTGGTCGTGGCTCGGAGCAGGGGAAGCCGTGAGCGAACCGCCGGGCCGCTCATTTCGCACATCCATGTGCTTCATTCACTAAGAGTCACCCCGCCTTTCGCCACCGTGGCGCGGCGGGGTTCCTATTACCCGCCTTATTCGCTCAGGCTTTTCCCCTGCTCGGCTTTGCCTCTGAAACGAGACTATATGGATGGCGGCTGGCACTGATTGATTCAGCCGCACCCATTCTTAACAGGCCACATACCTGAAATAGATTGGGTTTCCGACCATCCAATGGAGAGGGTTGCTTACTGCCCCTTGAACAGAAGTCATATAGATGTATTCTTCTACGCCAACCAGATCACAATAAAGTCGTTGAAAGGGTTCATAGACAATATCCACTTCGCCAGGTGTAGTCACAGCCACGCCCCAATAGATGTCGTTGCCGTTGGGGTTGGAGACATTGCCATAATAGGTCTGGTTAAAGTGCAAAACCGTCCCAGCAGGCACGGGATTGCCCAAAATGTCTTTGATATTGCGAATCGTAATCGTCCGTTTGGCGGTTCCTGAAATTACATGGTGGATCTGCGGGTCGAACGAATAGGCGTGAACGGCATACAAGCGGCCATCCAGTGTGTTGCCTGCTTGGGGAAAGAGCTGCTGGCCACAATAATAGCCATAACCGGGTTTGCTGGAGCTATACGCCGGGTTGCAGACCTGCACCTGAAAACTGGGGGCGTTGGCATGGGGCCAGGTGAAAACATTGGGCAGATTGTTGTTGAAGTCGTAGGTGTACTCATAAGGCCCAATCGGCGCATTGAGTTTGGCCTGGATGTGAATTTTGCCGTTTTTGACCGGCAAGACCTGCTCAACGGTGGTTCCTCTGCCGCCATATTGCTGGCCAGTTTCGGGGTGAATCATCGTCAGATCGGGATAGAGCCCCAATTGTGTGGGCACGAGCTGAACATAATAAGGGGTGCCATCGGGAGCGGGTTGTCCATTGGCGTCTTTGACGGTGATATATCCATCCACAACATCGCCGCCATTGGCAAAGATCGTGGGTTTGCTCCATTTGACGACTTCGGGAAAAGGCGAGGTGTAATTGATCAGGTTCTCAATTTTAAACTCGCCCTCGGCACTTTTGAATGTGGCATCGACATTGCCCACAATCAGGTCCGCAGGCACGGTCATGCTCAAGAGATCATCATGGTTGGCTGTGACAACGGCATTTTTGCCCTGAATCTCAATCGAGATATTGCGTGTGCGGGCATTGTTGATAAAGAAGCCAATCACGTCGCCTGCACGGGCTGTGATTGGGCCCGTGTTGTTGGGATCGTAAAAGGCTTTGACACCATAACCGCCGGGGGTGGCGCCTGGTGGTGGAGGAAGCAAAAATTTTCCGTTAAAGTCACCAGGAATTCCTCCATCTAGACCTTGCGCTGCTTTGACAGCTTCATAGGCATTGACCATGCCTGAAATATCTTCCCCCGAAGGCAAGGGCTGTTGTGTTTCACGTAGAATTTTGCGGATTTCTTTGGGTTTGAGCGTGGGATTGACGGAAAGCATCAGCGCAACCACACCTGTGATGACAGGTGCAGCACCAGAAGTACCTCCATAGGAGTTATGATAAGCACTGTTATTACCTGGTTGGGAATCATGGTAGATGGTTGTATGAATAAAGTGTCCAGGAGCTGAAATATCTGTACCGTGGACATCTGCGTTCGATTTACCATAATTAAAAGGCAAAATACTCTTTCCAGAAGAATCTGGTGCAACCATACCTCCCCCATCAACTTTGAGGGCACCCACAATAATTGAACCTGTATCACTCATCCATTTTTCGGATTTGAATCGAATATTTTTTACAACTTTTGTTGTATTCAGACAATTAAAATAAGTCATTTGCTTTGTCGCTGCTATAATCACACCAAAGATACCTGTAGGCGGTAAATAATCCATTAATAAATTGGGTTCAATACATTGAGGCCAGCTATAATAAGTTTCTGCTATTGAATCAACCCTGATATCTTTGCCCGGTTTTTTTAGAGGATCATTTGATCCAAAATTGTATATTTTTTTACATAAATCAAAATCGGTTGAGTCGGAAATATCTTCACAGGCCCGATTTCCAGCTGGCAAAATAACTGAAATTCCTGCAAGTAGAAGGTTCTGTGAAATGATAGCTCTCGCTTTGGGGGCCAAGGTTTCCAATGTACCTGGATTGATGCCTTGGGCAGCGGCTTCTACCATGATTGCTTTTACGCCATTCTGTTTTGCCAGCAACAGAGAGTCTATTACATGGTCTTGACATACGCTCTCTGGTGGATTCTTTCCTTTTGCCCCTAAACATTTACTGGGAGCACTGAATCCTTTGGCATGCATTTGAATATGCAAAATAGAAGTTTTATGGGCCACACCAACAGCTCCCTGACCAATGGGTGGCTTTGAACTATTGTTTTGTGTTGCTCCCACCACTCCCAAGGTTTGGGTTGCATGTTGCCAATCTCTATCCCCTGGCGGGACTTCAACATTAACTATTTGCTGAATATTGCTTAAATCTTCGTGATTGCGGTTATAGCCGTGTTCAAGAATGGCAATTTTAACACCTGGTTCTCCTCGGGTACGATCCCAAGCCCCTTGTGGTGAAGTGGTTGGGTTGGCACAATCGGCAGGCAAACCCGCATTTTGATTGAGAATACGTGTGCAGTGCAGCCATTTTGTATACGGAACGGGTGTTGGTGCTGGGTTGGGATCAAATTTAGATAGTTCTTTTCCCGGCAGCATTTCTTCTGGCTGAAAATAAGGTAGAGGAGTGGGGCCAGACTGCGGATAGCTATAAACAAAGGCAGGGAAGGCCTCCTCGATAAAGGGGAGGCTCGATAAGCGATCAATCATTTCCCAGACATCTTTACTCTGATCAAAATACAAATCATAAAAGAGATTTTGATTGGGGGCTTCGTGGCCTGTTTGTGCTTCTGTGAGTTGCTCCATTTCATTTAATTCCTCAACAGAACCAGGTAGAGCGCGAGCGATATTTGTGATCTGATGGTATGCCAAAATTGTATTGAGAGGGAGAAGGCTAACCCCTGTTTCATCAATCAACCGTTCGTACTGTTTGTTTGATTCTTTTAGGCGCACCTTCATGCCTTCCATGAATTTAATGGTGAGAATGCCTTTGTAAATCGGGGTTTTGCGAATTAATTCATTATCGGGAATTGCGCTATGAGCGGCTTTTTCGATGAGGGCAGCACGCATGAACCCTTCAATATTAAATTGAACTTTGGCCCCGATAGGGCCACTGATTTGTAATTCTAAGGTATTTTTGCCAAATTGAGCGTTGTATATTTCAGCAATCATATCCGGAATTTCTGCTTTTAAAAAAGAAGCATTTGGTAATTGCTGAATCAGGGGCTGTTTGTTGATAAAAATATTTAAGTCATTGACGCGAATACTTGAATTGGGGCCATTTAATAAGTTGATGACAATCCGACGACGCAGATCTGTTGTCTCTGATGCTTGAAAAGAAAAATTGAACACCTGCTGTGTTTGTGTCAATGTCACTGTTTGAGTTGGAAGCAATGTCTTGCGGGGTATTGTGTGTTCTGCAACTGTTAAATTTTCTTCTTTGCAGCGTTGAGAAAGGTCTCTGGCATAGGCTGTGACTGAATGTTTGCCCAGTTGCCAAGTGAGGCGCTCTTGGGTAAATGCCACTGAAAACGCACTTTGCGGCCAACCGGGGCCTGCTCCAGGAGGGAAAACGGTGATCTGTCCACGATCCTGATAATCTCTGCGATTTGAGTGATGTTCTTTATTTTCTTTTTCAAAGTGGGATTGAGAATTCGGATTATGTGATGATTGATGCTCATTTTGATTCTTTGATTGAACTGAAAAGCCATGATTTTTTTCATTTTGAGAGTGATGGTCTTTCTCATTTCTCCGATCTTTTTCATCCCTTTCATCCCTTTCATCCTTCTCATGTTTCTGATGGTTGTTTCCCCAACCAGGATTTTCAAGAAATTTGTTTTGCTCTCCGACAGGAAGGGTCATTGTTTTTCCCAATGTATTTTCATAACTGAAATGGGCCAGCAAAGAGCCATCTCGGCTTTGCGAAACGCAGGATAAAAGGGGTTTGAGTTCCGGTTTTCCTCTGCCTAGAATTTGAAATCCCCCCGCTGAAGTTGCTTGGCTCCCTGTGCCTGGCGGACTCATTTGGCAGGCCGTTATTGCAAGGACCAAAAACCAAATTAAATAGACGCGTAATGGTTGATTCATGGGGTTATCCTCAAGGGTAATGATTCTTTGTAAAAGGTGCTGACATGACCATCAGTCGTGATTTTGCGAATGGCATGGTTGCCGGTGTCTGCGACGTAGAGATGATGAAACTTGTCTAAGCTCAAAGCGGTTGGATGCTTAAAACGGGCCTGGGCGGTTTGCCCATCGCTGTCTCCCGCTTGCCCAGAAGCGCCCGCAAACACCTCAAAACTGATCATTTCATGTGAGGGGTTTGCAACCAATTTGTAAATGACGTGTTTGTGGGTGTCTGAAAAATAGAAAATATACTGATTATTCTGATAGAGAAGAGCCCCATTGCTGACCCAACCCGTATTTATTTTTTGTTTTATAAACTGATCATAAACAGGGCCCGAGAGAAGTTTGATACGCTCTTGATTTGATGTGGAAATCCAATCTGTTGGATAAGGTTGGAGAAGTAAACGGGGAAGAGCACCAACATAAACGTTCGATTCTGAAGCCAAAACCATTAAATTATTGGTTTTGGGCATGTCGTATCCAAAGTTGAGATGTATTGTTTTTTCTGTAGCGCTACCTAATTCCAATTGTCGGATTTGAGACTCTCTGAATTCAGTCCCATGTGCATACAAACTGAAATAAAGTGAGTTCCCTGAAATTGATAGCGCAAAAGGGGCCTCGAAAAACTGTTTGTGTTGGTCTTTGTTCGGCCAATCAACGGCAAAAGTGGCTGCTTCATCCACTTGTTTGATTTGTTCTAGCTTGTCTGTTAAGCGATAGATACCTTGGTTGACTTCATCTACGGCATACAAGCGGTCTTGCGTATCTATTTCAAGATCTGTTCCCAAAACACAATTGAGGGGGGCTTTGCCCTGAATTTTTAAGATCTCAGGTTGTTGATTCTGCTGAATTTTGTAAATAAAGCGTCGTTGCAGCAGAAAAATCCCATTGTTTTCGAGGAGATCGCGTCTGGTTTTAGACTCTTGAGCACACCCTGTGGTGGCATTCATGCCGAGGGTTTTGTTCCGCTCCAAAGTCTGCCCCAAACACTCTCCATTAATGGCATACACAGTTTTCCCATCCAGGCTCACAGCTAAATCACTGGGAAAGTGCAAAGCCGGTTGCTGGGGCTCTTGATAAGGTTCACAGAGATAGGTTTGACCTTGCTTGGCGGCAATTTCCACCGGCACTTTTTCCCCACTTGGCAGCGGGGAGGGAGTGACGCCTCCCCATTGGCAGGCCTGTAAAGCCAGAATTGAAAAGCCCCATTTGAAATGCAGATCAAATTTCATTTTATTTCTCCACCTGTTGAAATGCCCTTTGAGGGGGTCTACCCAAAAGCCTAACATGGCCCAAGAGAAGAACAAGGGGAGAAGCTTGTGATTGAAATTGAAGAGAGAGCTTATATACGGGGGGGGGGTATAAATGGGGGCAAGCCAGAGACAAAAGCAAACCCCAAATGAAATGAAAACCCAGCAGCGAAATGCATCAAAATGACCTCGAAAAATGCTGAAGTGATAATAGCTCAATTTAAAGTGATTGTAAAGCAATGGTTTCGAATTTTTGTATTTTAATTGTCACACTCCTTAACAAAAGTCCTGCCCAAAGGCCGGTTTTTCGTTTGTTTGAGGCGATGGATTTTGTCTAAAAACCAATATTTTTGAGGGATGAGGGTAAATCCGTAACTCTATTTTTTGTACTCAAAACGTCATCAAGATTTAATGAAAGGAGAGACTGGCCGCTAGGCGCAAACTGGCGGGGGAGTTTAATCCTTAAATTTGTCAAATCAAAGAATATACCTGTATGTTAAAATCAGTCTGACAGCCAAACCCTGGCCGAACACGAAAAGCATTGCGCCTAAAAACCACACAAAAGACTTGAACTCCCACCCTGCTTTTGATTACAATGACCTGTGAATCTCATTCAGACCAGCTGAGGGACGGGCCCGTTGACGCTGGGGCAACCTTCTTGTGTGCTGTCCAGAAACAGGACTCAGAAACGGTGCCAATTCCTCCAGACACACCTGCTGTGTCTGACAAATGAGTGATGGCAAACGCTCTCGGGCGTGTTTGAACCGCCATCCCAGACCCAGGAATTGCTTGGCTGAGAGCCAATCTGAGCCGGAGGTCTGATATTTGTGTGCCGCCTATTTGGTTATTTTTCCCAGTTTGCGGGCCGACCCGCTGCTTTGAGTCAGCGTGAGCATTCGTTTGCCCAATTGAGTGAGACCCACCGCGATGGCTGGGGCTTGGCCTATTATGAAACGGCCGATGCCGCCCCACGGGTTCAGCTCAAACGGGCCCTGCAACCGGCTTACCAAGATCCTGACTTTTGGCAGCTCAGCCAGAGCTTGCAGACCCGCACCCTGATTGCCCATTTGCGTTTGGCCACAATTGGCGAAAACAGCCTCAACAACAACCACCCTTTTTCTTACCAGAATTGGATTTTTGCCCACAATGGCAATATTAAACACTTTGACAGGTACCGCGCCCTGATTCTCTCGCAGATCGATCCCCATTTTCGCGCAGCCATTCAGGGCGAGACCGACTCGGAATTGATCTTTTATTATCTCTTGAGTGAATTGGAGCGCTGGGGACTGGTCTCGGCACAGTATCCCCACAGCAGCCGTGAACTCGGGCGCTCGCTCAAATGGGCCCTCGAAAATCTCTTGGCGCTGATCGGGCCTTTTTCCAAACAGACCGGGCCGCCGACGGAGACGTATATCAGCTTTTTGCTCAGCAATGGCAAAGCGCTTTGGGCCCACCAAGGCGGGCAGCCGCTCTATTACCAGCTTCAGCCCGGCGCCGAGGGCCGCGCTTGGGAAGAAATTGTCTTTTGTTCGGAGCCGGTGGGCAGCCCTGAACATTGGCAGGCCATGTCCACAGGGGATTTGATGGCGGTCGATCAGGCGATCCAGCTTGTTTCGATTCGCGGTTATTGATTCTCAGTTAGTATGAGAACAGGATTTAATTAAAAGGAGACAGACCTTGAAACAGTCTTTGTTGCAGCAATTTTCAGCCGACCGGCCCCAGTTTTTGGCTTTGGAGGCGCTGGTCTTGGCCCAACTCAAAGTCCTTTTGCAAGATGCTGATCTCAAGATTCACAGGCTGTCTGCGCGGATCAAAGCGCCTGAGAGTTTGGCCTACAAATTGCGGCGGCCCGACCGGACCTACCACCAGCTCTCAGAGATCACCGATCTGGTCGGGGTGCGTATTATCACCTACTTTGAAGACAGCATTGCGCAATTGGCAGCTCTGGTTGAGCAGGCCTTTGAAATTGACTATACCCATTCGATCGACAAGCGCCAAAATGCCGATTTGGCCCAGTTTGGCTATCGCTCGCTGCATTATGTCTGCCGCTTAAAAAAGGGTGAAGGCGTGGTCTCTGATGCCCAGGACTATGCCTTTGAATTGCAGATCCGCAGCATCTTGCAACATACCTGGGCCGAGATCGAACACGATCTCGGTTATAAGACCTCTTCCCAGATTCCCGCCGAGCTGCGCCGCCGTTTTTCGCGGGTGGCGGGTTTATTGGAGATCGCCGATGCCGAGTTTTTGGCCATTCGCCAAGATCTCGAAGGCTACAAACAGCGTGTTCAGAAGCGTTTAACCCAGTCTGATGCGGTTCTGGGCTTGGATCAACTGTCTTTGGAAGAGTTGTTGGCCGATCCCGAGGTCCGGGCCCTGGAACAGGATTTTGCCACGCGAATTGGCGTGCCTTTCAGCGAAGACTATTTTTATCCTGATTATCTCTTGCGCATGTTGCAGGCTGTCGAAATGACCGAATTGGGCCCGCTGCGAGAGGCTTTGCTGGGGCAGCGGGAGGCCTTGCTTTTGTTTATTCAGCCCTATTTTGAATTCACCCACAGGGTCTGGCAATTTGATCGGCAATCGGTGGGTGTCTTTTTGCGCGGCTACAGTTTGGTCTTCTTGGCCCATTTTTTGCTTTTGCGCTCCAGTGCCCTGGGCATTGAGCGGCTCGAAAAATTGACCCGTTTTTACCAGCGCATCGACTATCCCCACGATGAAAAACAGGCCCGTGCGGTGGCCCGGCAATTGATCGAGACGATCCAAACGGTTTAGTTCAGGGCCTTTCCTGTTGGGGCCATGTTAAAATGCCCCTATGCAAACCGAGTGGATCTCCGACAACACAACCAACGAAAACACACGGCCAGACCAGGATTTGGCCCAGCTCTTTGGGGTGCGCTTGATTGCCCCCCAAGAGTCCCTTCAGATCTCGGCCCGCGAGCAAGATCTGTATTTTTATACCCTCTATGCGGGGGCTCACACGATCTCTGTCGCGCGCGGCGATTGCGTTTTTTATCTCTCCGAAGACAAACAAGAAGCACTTCTCAAGCGGGGGCCTGTGGAAATTTCCAGCCGCTGGCTGGCCACGGTGATCCGGGGCTATATGCCCGAAAACAAAACGTCGGGTCTTTCGACCCAGGCCAATTTGCCCTATGTCAACGGCTGTGCCACCCGCCAGGTCTTTCCGCCCGAGCGCGTGGGCGATCCCACCCTGCAACTCTTGGACATGCCCCCTTACTCTTCCGAGCAGATCCACCATATTCACTCCACAGTACGCATTGTCTATGTCTTGCAAGGCCACGGTTGGTGCCATGTGGGCATGGACAAACACTCAGTCAAAACCGAACTCTTTCCGGGGCAGATCATCTTGCTCGAAAAAATGTGCCCCCACCATTTTGAAACCAATGGCGAGCGCCTGATTGTTCTACCTTTACACGTCTTCAGCTCGGTCGGGGCCCTCGAAAAAGCCCACCCCATGTTCCACGGCACCTACCAGATTGGTTAAAACTCCCCAAAGCCCCCATCCACCAGCAATTCCGTACCCGTGATATAACTGGAGGCCGACGAGAGATAAAAGCTGACCGTTTGAGCCACTTCGTCCGGCGTTCCCTGGCGTTTCATGGGGTTGGATGCGATGATGCTGCTGACAAAACCCTCTTTTTCGGCTTCAGACAGCCCCATGCGATCAACAATCGGCGTGGCAATCGGGCCTGGGCTGACCACATTGACGCGAATGCCCCGTGGCAGCAATTCTGCTCCCAGGGTGCGGGCAAAGGAGCGCAGGGCAGCTTTGGTGGCCGCATAGACACTCGCTGTGGCAAAGCCTTTGTGGTGAACCACCGAGGCATTTAAGACAATCGAGCTGCCGTCTTTCAACAGGGGGGCCAATTTTTGCAGCGTGAAAAACGCCCCTTTAACATTGGTATTAAACTGGCTGTCAAAATGGTCTTCTGTGACAGCTTCAAGCGGAGCAAACTGGCCAATACCGGCGTTGATAAACAGCCCATCGAGCTGACCCAGATGGGTTTTGACATACGCTGCCAGTTTGTCGGCATCGCTGATTTGGGCGGTATCTGCCTGCAGGGCCAGAATATTGTCGCCAATTTCTTTAACGGTCTGATCGAGGGTGGCCTGATTGCGACCGGTGATCAGCACTTTGGCGCCTTGCTCAACCAATAATTTGGCGGTGGCTTGGCCAATGCCGCTGTTGCCGCCGGTGATCACGATCTGTTTGTTTTTGAATTGCATATCTTGTTTTCCTTTTTGATATATTTAAATTTATCAATCTATTGAGTTTAGTTATAAATCGAAACATTTAAGTTTGTCAATATGTAAAACAAAAAAAATCAAAGACGCGACAAAGGGGCTAGTGAAACCAGTTTTGCAATTGACCTGTAAAGGCGTCCAGCACCTCTTGATTGACCGACAAACGCACGAAACGGCCTTCTTTTTCGGCGTTGATCAGGCCCGCTTCGGTCAAAATTTTGACATGGTGCGAGATGGTGGGCTGTGAGAGGGAGCAAACCTCTTGGATTTCGTTGCAGACCAGATTCTGGCGTTCGCGAATACTGCGCAGAATGTGCAAACGCCGCTCGTCAGCCAGGGCTTTGGCAATTTTTTCGACCTGATCTTGGTTGAGGGGCATCATGCTATTTGACCATCTTTGGGCGAGAAATAAAGGAAGAGGGAATCAAAGTACTGTCTTTGCACAGCTTGAAGCCCTTTCATCTTGATTCTAACAAAGTCCCGATTGAAATCCAAGCCAATGGGGGTTTGAGTAAATTCCCCGCTTTGTGCTAAGATCAGGCCACGATCATGGAAAGAAGAGGGAGCAGACGATGCATTTAGTCATTCATCAAGATTTCCCAGGTGTGGTTCGGTTGGAATTACATGGCCAGGTCGATCAAGAAGATGTGGCGATTTTTGAAAGAGAATGCCTCAATCTGATGCATCAGGGCTGGCGGAATTTCTGTGTCGATTTTACGCCCTGCAGCCGTTTAGAAGATTCACTTTTGCATCTTTTTCGGCCGCTTCAGCAGGCCGGTGCCCATTGGCAATTTATTGCTCCTCAGCCGCGGATCTTCCAATGGTTGCAGCAATTGCGCTTTCCAGTTTCTTTGCGGGCCCATGGCCATAGCCATAAAAATCCTGTTCAAGATCTCACTTTGCCGTTCTGATCGCGGATGTGATTATGTTACAATACATTCCGATCTGAGTACGGTTGTGGCACAATGTATGCTAAGCGTAATCATTAAACGCCTGTTTCTCTCCGTTTGAACGGGTCTGACCCAGAAAGCCAATCCAGGCTAAACAGGTCTGGCCTGCGCTGATAAGTGTTCTGTCAAAGGCTCTTAAGGCTGAGAAGCAGTTGTTGATCGTAATATTTCATCCAATGGATCCAGATTTTTGAAAGGCAGGATAACTACGGCTATCACGAAGAACAACACTAACAGCAATAGCAATAGCAACAACAACAGTTCGAATAAAGGCTTACCCGTCAACGAGCAGATTTATGCCAAAGAAGTAAGACTGATTTCGGAAACAGGCGAAGTCCTGGGCGTTATGCCAACCAGCGAGGCCTTGCGACAGGCCCGCGAAAATGGATTTGATCTGGTGATGGTGACCAATGCCTCCAGCCCTCCGGTTTGTAAACTGTTGGATTATGGTCGTCATCGCTACGAATTGGATAAACGCCTGAAAGATGCCCGCAAAAAACAGCATTCAGCAGGATTAAAAGAAATCACCCTGAGCTATAAGATCGGTGAACACGATTATCAGGTCCGGCTCAAGCGTTTAACTCAGTTTCTCGAAGCTGGACACAAAGTCAAAATGACCGTACGTCTTCGGGGCCGTGAGGCACAGCATTCCGATCTTGCTATCCAGTTGCTGCTCCGTTTTTCGACAGATACCGAAGAATTGTCTGCTTTCGAGCGGGAACCAAAGCTGGAAGGGCAGCGGATTATTATGATCCTCAACCCGAAGAAGGATGCCATTAAGAAGGAGAAAAAAGTCCATGAAAGTTAAGATGAAGACCAAGCGCGCAGCAGCCAAGCGTTTCCGTCTGACCGCCTCTGGCAAGCTGATGCGTCGCAAAGCCTTTAAAGCTCATATTTTGACCAAAAAAAGCTCTAAGCGCAAACGCGGATTAAGCGGCTATGCCGTTGTTGATAGTAGTGATATGGAACGGGCCACTTTGGCTCTGCCCTACCCCAAGTATTTGCGTTGAATTCATAAGGAGTTATTAAACCATGCGTATTACAGGTGGTATTGTGACCCGCAGACGTCACAAGAAAATTCTCAAGTTGGCCAAAGGCCACCGTGGAAGTCTGCACACCCTGTTCCGTCCGGCCAAAGAGTCAGTTTTAAAGGCGATGAAGTATGCGACGATGCACCGCCGCACCAAAAAGCGCGATTTCCGTCGCCTTTGGATTGCGCGTATCAACGCCGCTGCGCGTGCTGAAGGCATTCGCTATAACGAGTTTATCAATGGTCTGAACAAAGCAGGCATCACATTGAACCGCAAAATCCTGTCTGAAATGGCGATTCACGATCCCCAGTCCTTCAAATCTTTGGTGGACAAGGTCAAAGCCCAATCCGGCAGCGCCGCTTAGAATCTTTTTTATGCGACCCGCTTGAGGTCGAAGCCAAACGTCTTGGCTTCGACCTTATTGGCGTTTGTGGGTCTGAACCCCTTCCCCATTTGGATTTTTACCAGCAGTGGTTGGCTGCCGGTTATGCCGGTGAGATGGGCTATTTGGAGCGCCACGCGCCGCTCAAAGCCGATTTAAAAACCCTCTTGCCTTCGGTTCAATCTGTCGTGGTGGTGGGCTGTAATTATTATGGCCCCGACGAGCCCTCAGTCGAATTTCAGGTCGCCCGCTACGCGCGCGGTGACGATTACCATGGCCTGATGAAGGCCCTTTTGGAACAGTTGATCCAGGCCCTAAAAACCCATTACCCGCAAATCGAAGCGCGGGCCTTCGTCGATTCGGGGCCACTTTTGGAACGGGAGTTGGCGGTCCGGGCGGGTCTGGGCTGGATCGGTAAAAACAGCTGCTTGATTGTGCCTGGCCAGGGATCGTGGTTTTTATTGGGGGCGCTTTTAACCAATTTGGATTTGCCTGTGAGCGAACCTTTCGAAAGTTTGCATTGCGGCACTTGCACCCGTTGCCTTGATGCCTGCCCGACCGATGCCTTTGTGGGACCCTATACCCTCGATGCGCGCAAATGTATTGCCTATCTCACGATCGAAACCCGCGAAGCTATTCCCACAGAGCTGCGCAGCGGTGTCGGGAGCCATCTCTTTGGCTGTGATGTCTGCCAGGAAGTCTGTCCCTGGAATGTGCGCTTTGCCCAGCCCACCCAACAAAGCGGCTTTTTCCCCCGCGCCTGGTTGAGCGAAAAGACACTGTCAGAATTGCTCTTGCTCACAGCCCATGAATTTGAATTGCAAATTGCCCCCCGCAGCCCGATCAAACGCCCCAAATACCGGGGCTTCATTCGCAATCTGGCCGTCGTGATTGGCAATTCTGGGCGGCGGGACACCTTGCCCGCTTTGGCCGAGGCCCTGGAGCGCCACCATAGCGATCCGATGTTGGCCACCCATTTGCGCTGGGCAATGGAACAAGTTGAGGTTTCCCCCGGTCTTTAGAAACAGTGCCCAAAACTGGAGTTTATTCATGAAAAATCGCTTTCGATCTGTTGCTGCTTCCCTTGTATGTCTCGGAATCTCGCTCTTGGGCTTGTCTGCCTGTCAGAGCAATGCCGCTTCCAGTCCCGTTCAAATGCCTTTGGCTCTGGCCAACCCGATTTGGAGTGCCACAACCCTGGCCGGTAATGGCGCGTATGGCTTTGTCGATGCCCAGGGGGAGGCCGCCCGTTTTTACAATCCCAGCTCGATTGCGCTTTTGCCTGCGGGCGATCTGGTCGTGATGGACCGCTACAACCACCGCCTGCGCAAAATTCAAGCCAATGGTCTGGTCACCACCTTTTGGGGCAAAGGTGAACGTGGCAACCTCGATGGCGACAGCAACCAAGGCCGCTTGAACCAGGCGATTGCCCTGCATGTTTTGCCCAGTGGCGATCTGGTGATTGCCGACGCGCAAAACCACAGCTTGCGCAAACTTTCGCCTCAAGGGGTGCTCAGCACCTTGGCCGGGACCGGCAGTGAGAGCAGCCGCGATCAGGAGAATCAGGCCCTGATCCAAGATGGCCCGGCCCTCAAAGCAACCTTTAACTGGCCTGCTGATTTGGTGGCGGATGCCGCAGGCAATGTGTACATTGCCGATCGGCACAACCACGCCATTCGCAAGCTCAGCCCCGATGGCAATGTCTCGACTCTGGCAGGCAATGGCGCTGCTGGCTATGCCGAGGGCAAAGGCAAAAATGCCTCCTTTAACGAACCGATGGGCATTGTGCTCGGCCCGGATCAGGCCCTGTATGTTTCCGATTCTCAAAACAATGTGATCCGCCGTGTCACCTTGCAGGGCGAGGTCACGACCTTTGCGGGCAGTGGTCTGGCGGGCTCCCGCGATGATCAGGCCGATCGGGCCGAGTTTCGCACGCCCTCGGGCTTGGATTTTGACAAAGCCGGCAACCTCTATGTGGCAGATCGCCTCAATCACCGCATTCGCTTGATTGGCAAAGACAAAAAGGTGAGCACCCTCGGCGGCGACGGCAAACCTGCCTTGCGCGATGGCCCGGGTGAAAACAGCGCCTTTAGCTATCCCTTTGATGTGGTCATGGCGCCCAGTGGCCTGCTCTATGTGGCCGATTACAGCAATCACGCGGTGCGGGTTTTAAAGCCTGCACAGCTGGCGCTTTAATCGAACATTTAATAGACGATCTGCATCAGCATTGATCCAGGGGCCGTGCCGGTCAGGCGCTGGTACATCTGCACGGCCTGGGCCTCGGCCATGCTGGCGATCAGATCGATCACAATGCGTGTGCGCAGATCGGGATCTTCGGTCTTTTCCAAGCGTTCGCGGTAGGCAAAGGGAAAAATATCCCAATCGCTGCGGCGAGAGGCGTGAGCCGCTTCGTAAAAGACCTTGAAGAGGGTTTCGATGATTTGCATTTGGCCTTTTTTCTGGGCCGTCAGGGCTGGGCGACGCATGACATAATGCCAGGTCAGCTCTTTCAGCATTTTCACTTCAAGCAGTGCGTCTTCTGAGATTTCAATCGTCTGGTCTTGATCGGGATCGCAGAGCTTGACCGCGTTGATATACCTACTGACATGCAGGGAGGTAAAGTGCCGCAGATAGGCCTTTTGGGCGTGAGCCCCTTCGTAGGGTTGCTGAATGCCCGATAATTGCGCGATGATATGCACAAAGGACTGTTTGAGCTTGTCGCGGCTCTCTTCGCTGCTGAACTCGGCCTGCATGCCTTCGTCGTCCCAGCGCTTAAAAATGGCACGCAAAAGCTGATCGGTCTCAGAGTCTTTGAGCACTTCCCAGCGGTTGTTTTTGCCCTTGCGCAGCGAGCCCACCAGCCGATCGAGGGGGATCAAATTGGCGCGGTAAAAGTCCTCGACATCGTGGATTGAGTAGGCGATATCGTCTGCCCAGTCCATCAACTCCGCTTCCAAGCATTTGGCGGGGCTGTTTTCATAGCCTTGGCGGGCAAATTCAAAATCCACTTTTTCACTTTCGTAAGCCCCCCATTTTTTGGTGGTGCGGGGCCCGTGCTGGCCATAGAGCCAGGGGTATTTGAGAATGGCATTGAGGCTGGCGCGGGTCAGGTTGAGGCCTGAAAAATGCTCTTTGCGAATCGCCAATTGGGTCACGATCCGAAAAGACTGGGCATTGCCTTCAAAACCATCTTTGAGCCCGACATCTTGGGCCAATTGGTTGAGTTTGCGCTCGGCGATATGGCCAAAGGGAGGATGGCCCAGATCGTGTGCCAGGGCGGCGGTTTCGGCCACATTGGGGTCGATCTCGCCCCATTTTTTGACCTGATCGGGATCGGTCTCGTGTAATTTGAGCGCCAGGGCGCGGGCGATCTGTGCCACTTTTAAACTGTGGGTGAGGCGGTTGTGAAAAATATGCCCCTCTTGCACTGAGACGACCTGGGTGACCCCTGCCAAACGGCGAAAGGCCGAGCAGAACAAAATCCGATCCCGGTCTTTTTGCGAGGGCTCGCGGTAGTCGCGATCGGTATTGGCGGCATGGATCTCTTCGGGGTGACGGCGCTCAAATTTGCTCATGGGTTTACTCATGGGTTTACTCTTGGCTCTACTTCTGGGGATATTGTTTTTTCAGCTGGGCCAGTTTTTCTGTGGTCAAAAGAACCTCTTCGACATGGCTGGGAGAATAATAATCATATTTGAGAATCAAGGTGCCCCAGGGGCGGGCATAAAAAGCGTAGCGGTAATAATAGCCCATGCTTTCGTCTGCCGCGATGCGGCTAAAGTACTGGTAGGCCCCCAAGATCTCGTCGATTTCGTGGGGTTCCAGGCCCAAGATGGCTTTTGAGAGCGTGCCCTGAAAGCCCGGCTCTTCAAGATTGTTGACAGAAATGCTCTGCCCTGGCTGAAAAGAAAACCCGGCTGCGGCAAAATACAGCGAGATGTTTTTGCCCTGCCCGGATTGGGTGTGGGGGCAGGGAAAGGCCTTTTTGACCTGGGCCAGAGAGGCGGTCAGGGGAATGCCGTTGAGGGTACCTTTGTCGAGATCGAGTTTCATATTTTGGCAGGGGGCAGCCAACGCTGCAGCAGAGAAAAAGAAATAGATCAGCGTCGTTAGCAGCAGAATGCGCATGAATCAGGACCTCAGGGAAGCATTTTTCTTTAGTATACAATTCTCAGGCGCGCTCTGCCTGTGACCGAGAGCTGAGCGAGAAAAATTGAACCAGAAAAACTGAACGATTAAAACTGAACGATTAAAACTGAGCCAGAAAAAAGGCCGCCAAATCTTTGGGGCCCTGGCGATTTTCGAAGATCAGGGGGCGGGCCGCTCGGATCTGGCTTTTGAGTTGGCTGCGCAGGGCTGGATCTTGCCCCAATTGCAGGGCTTTGTGCAAATAGTCGGCTTTATCTTGGGCAATCCATTCAGACAGACCCGCCATGTTATAAAGCCCTGCTGCCACCCGGCAGCGCAGTTGATCTGTGGGCAAATGAATGATCGGCAGGCCCTGTGCAAAACATTGGTAACTCACCAATCCGCCGCCCAAATACAGGCCGTCCAGGGCCAGATCGGCCAGATTTAAGAGCTGCAAAAATTGGGGCTGGGGCAGCCAGGGCAAAAAACAGATTCGCTCTAAGTCAGTCGCAGACAGTATTTTTCCCAGCCGTTTTTGCAGATCTTCGTGCAGGCGTGTTTCGCGGTAGCGGAGCAAGACCAGGACCGCCTGGGGATCTGCTGAGAGAAGGGCAGCAACGATTGGGTCCAAATCTGGATCCAGGCGAAAGAGGGTATGGGGAAAGAGATAGAGGGTTTTGTCTGGGGGCAGGCCTAAGTCAGCCCGATTCAAAAGCGGTGTGCTTAAAGCTGGAACTTCGACCTGCCAAGGCGGATTTGGCAAGCTGACCAGCTTTTCACTGTAATTTTGCTGGGCCTGCTCAGGTTCAAAAGAGCGACAAGAGAGGTAATAGTCGATCGTCGAAATGCCTGTGGTGATCGGAATCCCACTCGAGACACATTGCAGTTTTGCCAAGCGGTAATGAGCCAATGTATACAACATGGCTTCCTGGCCAATATCGAGATAAAAGACAATATCTGGCTGCCAATCCTGAATTGCTTCTAAGCCGGTTTCGAGGTTTAAGTCCAATTGTAAAAAATGATCTGCTGTGCTGGCAATTTCTTCGGTGACTGAATCGCGGGGCTTGCCAAAATAAAAGACCCCGTTTTCAAAGTCGGAATGCCCGCAAAAATACAGCAAGAGACGTTTAAAATAGTCCATGGTCGAGTGTTGGTAAATTGAAAACGAAACCCAAGCCAATCGTAGCGGTTGTGAGGGAGAGTGGAGCTTGGGTTGAGCTGCCTCTTGCGTTAAGAATAGCTTGCGCCACAAGCTAGAAATGTGGCTCATGGTCTCTCTTTCATTTTGCCCCAACAGCATGAGATCAAAAATGGGAGAGCCTGCAATCAGCTCTTGGCAAGTAATCACAGGGGATTGATCAAACCAATCTGTCAACTCCTGTAGTTTTGTGCGCAGACGTTGATGCCATTGCTTCATGGTTGAGGTTGAGAGATACAATTGAGGCAGCAAAAAGGCATCCAGCAGCCGGAATTCCAGGTGGTTTGGCTCTTGTTTTAAATAGTTCTGCAATAATTTTTCTGCCTGATGGGTTTGATTGGCGCAGCGCAAGGCCCAGATCAGGGAGCCTCTCAATTGGGGCATGCGCTCTACCAGGAGCCCATAGAGTTCTGCGGCAGTCTGAAAATTGCCTTCTTGAACCAATTCAAAGGCATTATCTGAGATGTTTTCAGCCACTTCAGGCAGCCATTCAGATTTGAGACTGGTCTTCCAGTGTTGGCTGGCCAAGGGATAATTTCTTTGCAAAAAACAGGCCAAAGCCAAATTGGCCCAGCCCTCTGCGTCTTGGGGAGTGGTTTTGAGATGGGATTCAAACGCTGTTTGGGCAAGGGCAAAGGCCCCTTCTTCCAGGGCCTTTATACCCGTTTCAAAATCTTCGTAAATCTGCTTTTCTCCCGGTTTTGAGTTCATTAGAACGATGTCCAAAAATTAACACAGTTCTGGTGTTGCAGCAATCCGGGCTAGACCCACGGTGATTTAATTGAGAAAGGATTCAGTGCGTAACGGGAGTTCCGTCAAGTTCACTCAATTCCAGACTGGGGGTGGGCAATTGACTGTTTAAACTTGGCGTTTGATAAATATATTGGTTTAATCCCTTCAGATAAATGCGTTGCGCTTCCTCATTGGCTCCCTGTTGCAGAACACCAAAGAGCAACGCGCCTCCTAAGCCCAAGGCCCAGGTTCCCCAGCCAAGATAATTGAGGTTTTCTCTCAATTCCTGATCTTTGACTAAATAGGTACTAAACGTATTGAGCGTTAAGATGAGCCCCAAAGAGCCCAGTGTACTGCTAACAGTTGACCAGAGCTCCATATTATCGGCGTGTCGGAGCGGCTGGCTGACTTCCGGCGTGATAATCTCCATCACAGGCTTAAAAGAGTCCAAACTATACATTTTTTCGGGAGCTGCTTCGGTTGTCATCGTCCGACCTTGGATGCCCCGGATAGCGTATTTTTTATAAATCTGCTTGCGCTGGGCCTGATCCAAACTGGCAGGATCGGGAGGTGGGCCTTCATCCCAATTGTGAATGGTATAACAGCTGCTGAGAGACATGACTAATAGGCCACTCAAACAGGTTGTGAGCCACGACTGACGACGCATAAAGCATTCCCTTCATATGTTGATTTCTGTCCTCAGAGTAACATTTGTAATTTGAGAGCGGTGTCGCTGGAAATCGGAAATTCATTGATCTAAAACAACATGTTGCGGCGATTTAAATCGGGCTTGAAGTGTCCATTGGCGCAGACTGATGCAATGTCCCAGCAGGGCCAGGGGGACCAAAAAACTGGGCAGCCAAACAAAGGGAAAGCTGGCCACAAAGGTATTGCTCGGCGCCTGGGTAAAGACCTGAAACGCCGTGGGCATCGAAAGAATCGAAATGCCGACAATATTGAGCAATAGAGCCAAACCCGCCAGATTCCAGATCAGCACCAGGGAACGCCGGGCTTGGGGCTGCTGTACCCAGAGCCAAACCATCAGCGGGGCTGTTAAACCCGTGAGAATGTCCCAATTGCGGCCTTCAAAGGTCATTTGCACAGGCACAATCGCGCTTGTAAACAGCAGCCAGAGAAAGATTTCCACCCCAACCCGAAAGGTCTGAAAGCCCAACAGCCAGGTCGTGGGCACCTGTTTCCAGAGCGTTTGTAAGCGGGGGTGAAAGGTCAGTATCAAGCAAAAAAACCAAGTGGGCGTTACTACCGCAAAAAGGCGCGGGGGTATGCTTGAAAAATCACTCAATGCCCCACTTTGGGCCAGTCCGGCTGTGAGCAGTAGCCAGGTCACCAGGCCTGCCCCTGTGAATTGTATTTTGGGTCTTGTTACGCCCAGGGCTTCTAGGGCCCAGAGCAGCAGGCCGCAGAGGGTCAGGCTCAGGCCGATGCAGAGTCCTGTGGCGAGATGAAAAGCCCAGTTAACAACGAAATCAGACATAGAGGGTTCCTTTCTTCTGTCTTGATCCACTCAGCCTAACATTTTGCTTGCAGGGAACTGAATGGCAAAAATTGCGAAAAAAGGGCCAAGTGAGACCGGTGAAACAAGGGCACAGCTCAGAGAAAATGGCGGTATTGGCTGGGATAGACCCCTACCCTTTTGCGAAAGAGGCGGCTGAAACTGGCGGGTTCATCAGAGCGCAGCTGATTCACCAATGTAAGCTCCTTTCTGCCAGAGATATTCTTATTCTAGCGTTTTTTCTAAGCACCGCCAAAATAAGGGGCTCTGCACGGGGGCAAGAAAAATCAATCAATCTTGATGTTTTAACGAAAGTTTAACCTTGTCTTTGTCTATATATAATTCAAGACAGGCAATAAAGAAGGTCTATTTCGGTGCAAGGCGTTCAACCCATCAATTCGGGACTGCAAATCAAGGGCTATAACCCTTATGAGCAGGCTGTTTTCTCCCGTGGTCAAGTCGCTCCCCCCAGCGCTGTGCAACCTGCCCAGCCCGGCGCACCCGTTGCCAAACCCAATCAAGGCGGCTTCCGCGCCTTTGGCACAGATACCTATCAGTCTTACCAGAGTGCCCACGGTTCACCCAACGAATACACCACCAATATCCAGGCCCACAACCTGACCTACCGTCTGCTCGAAGGCAATCTCAATATCAAGGTGCCTTATGCCAATCTCGACCTGATTGACCGCACCCCCGAAAACCCCCTGCACCTCGAAGGCCTGGACTTTAACCTGCATATGAAACAGGCCCAACTTCGGGTTTCCGATGTCGATCTGACCCTGACCGCTGACTATTTTCTCAAGTCCAACCCCAAATTGCCCGTCAAAGACATGCGCGTTTCGTTTGAGCCCAATAATGGGGTCAAAGTCGAAGGCAAAATCAGCAAATTTGGCATTCGCCTGCCTTTTGAAGTCAATGGCACGATTCAAGCCACAGCCACTGGCGAACTCAGATACGATCTGGGCAAAGTCAAAGTGGTGGGGGTGCCCGTCAATGGCCTGATGAAGACCTTTGGCCTCAGCATCGACAGCCTGCTCAAATTGCGCGATCCCGAAAAAGGCTATTATACCCAGGGCAATTCGGTCATGGTGAATATCAGCAAAATCACCGAAAAACCTGGTATCCGCGGCATCTTACAAGGGGCCCGCACCCATATCGGCGATTTGGAATTGACCTTTGCCGACAGCCCCGAAGCGGCAGCCCAGGCCCGCGAAACCGCCAAGACCAAGGAACCCAACTATCTGCAGCTCAGCGGTGGCCATTTTTATTACGATGGCTATTTCATCAAAGACGGCAAAGTGCGCATGGAAGACAAAACCCCGAGCACCCCGCTGCAAATGGAAAAAGACGGCGAAACCATCATGAACCTGCGCAAAGGTTATGTCGGTGTGACAGACCCCCGTTTTGCCGGCATGATCGCCGGTAAACTCGGCCCAGATAGCTCCCTGAAAAAGCCCCAGACCCAACTCAATGCCAATGCCGCCCAGCTCAAAGGCAATATGTACGGTTTTATTCCCCTGCAGCTCGACCTGCAATTCGACAAAACCGACAAAGGTGATCTGATGTTCACCCCCCGCAATCCCAAAGCCTTTGGCTTTATTCCCCTGCCTGAGGGCTTTGTTGGCAAACAAGTTCAGAAAATGGTGGCAGGTGGCGTGCCTTATGGTAACGGCGTGTCGATCCCTGATTTGGGTGACACGTATCTGGGCAAATTGAGCCATGTCTCCCATCAGCCGGGCTTCCTGATTCTCAAAGCCGACAACGAACCCTAAATAATCGCCAAATCCACTTTGGTTTGCTTTCACTTTGGCCCTTTTTTGGGTTAAACTGCCCCTGTTCCGGCCCCGTTACACACAACCCAAAAACAATTTAAATCAACCCAGCAAAACAGTAGAAACAACCATGACCGACACGGATATTATTGCCCGCTTTCAGGCCCAATACCCCTTTGCACTGGATACCTTTCAGATCGAGGCCGGTCGGCATTTGCTCGATGGCCGCTCTGTCTTGGTCACAGCCCCCACCGGCTCGGGCAAAACCGTGGTGGCTGAATTTGCGATTTTTGATGCCCTTGACCGCCAATTGCAGGTCATTTATACCACCCCGCTCAAAGCCTTGAGCAATCAGAAATACCGCGATCTGCTCGAGGTCTATCCCGAAGAGCGGGTTGGCTTGGTCACAGGCGATCTCTCCAACAATCCCGGTGCCGACGTGGTGGTCATGACCACCGAAATTCTCAGAAATATTCTCTACCAAAATCCCCGGCGCCTTGATTCGGTGCTGTATATCGTGGTTGATGAATGCCATTATATGAACGACGTCGATCGCGGAACGGTCTGGGAAGAGATCATCATCCACGCACCCTCCCATGTTTTGTTGGTGGCACTCTCGGCGACCATTGCCAATGCCGATGAACTCTGCAATTGGATTTCATCGATTCACAATCCCATGCGCGTGGTTGAACATTTGGAGCGTCCGGTGCCGCTCAACCCCTTTTATTATGCCGAAGAGAAGCTGATTCCCGTCTTCAATAGCAAAGGGGAGATGGACGCAAAATTGGAGCGTCTGGCTGTCAAACAAAAACAACTCAAGCTCGAGATCAACAAAAGCCGCCGCAAGGGCAAAAAAATGAGCGTGCCCGGCATTTCCGACACCGAGGTGGTGCGCGAGTTGGGCCGCAAACAGATGTTGCCCGCGATCTACTTTATTTTCAGCCGCCGCAACTGCGACGATGCCCTGAGCACCTGCCTCGATGAAAAAATGGCCCTGACCACTGAAGACGAAAAAAAGCTGATTGAGGCCGAGATCAAACGCCTTCTGGACGAACACCCCAGCCTCAAAGAGACCGGGCCCTCCACGGTTAATCTGCTCTTGGCCTTGCCCTTTGGCATTGCCTCTCACCATGCCGGGCTGGTGCCCGTGTTGCGCCATTTGGTCGAATTGCTCTTTCAGCGCAATCTGGTCAAATTGGTCTTTGCAACTGAGACCCTGGCGGCGGGGATCAATATGCCTGCCCGCACGACGGTGATCAGCAGCCTGTCCAAACGCACCGATGTGGGCCACCGCAGCCTGACTGTGAATGAATTCACGCAGATGACAGGCCGGGCCGGACGCCGGGGCAAAGACAAAGAGGGCTATTGTGTGATTCTGGGCAGTTTGCACCAATCACCGTATCAGGCCTGCGAGTTGATCGAAGGGGATTTTGACCCGATTCAGAGCCATTTCAGCCTCTCTTACAATATGGTGCTCAATCTGCTGCGTCACGGCGAGCGCAAAGAAGTGCGCAAAATTCTGCAGCGCAGCTTTGGGCAATACCTGAGCAACAAAGAGGCGATCAACCTGAATTTGCAGCTCGAAAAGAAAAAGCAGACCCTCGAACAGATCAAGCCCACGGCAGAGACCAAGAGCTATGTGCGCCATCTGCGCTCACAGATGCGTTCAATTCAAAAACAGATGAAGGTGCAGCAGGAAATTTACTTGCGAGAGTTTGACGCTCTGACCCGTGTTTTGCAGTATTTTGGCCGTCTCAAGCCCGACAGCAGCCAGCACTGGAGTTTGACAGGGCTGGGTGAGATGACCAGCCATATACGTGCCCAAAATGATCTGCTGATCTCTTTGGCGCTGGAAAATTTGGAGATTGAACCCCTCACCCCTGTGGATCTGGCGGTGATTTTATCTACGTTGGTCTATGAGCCCCGGCGCTATATGAAACACGATCTCACGCCCTGTTCGCGTACAGCCAAAAAGGTCTTCAAAGACCTGCTCTATGTGGCGGATGACCTGCGTTATATTCAAGAGGTGGAGAATATTCACCTGCCGATCACGATTGAATTTGACTTTGCGCCTTTGGTGGCGCTCTGGGCCAATGGCTGTCGTTGGTCGAATCTGTTTAAATTTACGGAGATGACCGATGGGGATGTGGTGCGTTCGATGCGGCAATTGATTGACCTGTTGCGTCAGCTGGAAACGGTGCCGTTTATGCCGCCGGAGTTTCATGCCAAAATCCGTGAGGCGATTCCGTTGATTGATAGAGATCTGATTAAGTTGATCTATTGAGCTTTTGCGCTCTTTTTCGCTCCCTGAGCTTGTTGAAGGGAGTCAAAGGGAGTCAAATGGAGCCAATGAGATCATTGCATGGTTGTCGTGGCTCGGAGCAGGGGAAGCTGTGAGCGAACCGCCGGGCCGCTCGTTGCGCACATCCATGTGCTTCACGAGCTAAGAGTCAGGTCGCCTCTGGTCATCCTGACCCGGCGACCTTCCTATTGCCCGTCTTGTTCTCTCAGGCTTTTCCCCTGCTCGGCTTTGCCTCTGAAACGAGGCTGAATGCTGGGCGCTGGTTATATTGGTTGTTTTGAATTAACCAAGATTCTTCTGAGCGTGAGTTTTTCCGCAACGTCGTTCAATGTGTTTGTTTTTGAGTGAGGATGTTGAGAAATTGCCAGAACGGTTTAAAATGGGGGAAGCAGATCTTCTGGGGGTAAAGATGGGACGTACTCATGTTGCTGCGATTTGTTTGCTTTTGGTTGCTTGTCAGCCATTACCTCCCAATCCAGGTAGCACGCCCAATCCACAGGTTTCCTTTACAACGCCATCTACTCGGCCCTCTCAAGTGGTAGCATCTCCGTCTCCTGTACCCAGTATGTCTCCTTCTGTCGGCGTTTTGCCCACCCCCACTCCCTTGCCTGACCCTGATGCCACGCCGCAATTCCCTCTGTTTCATCCGCCTCAACTGTTAATTAAGGGACAAGACGGTTTTCCTGAAGGTAAGTTGGAGCAACCAAAAATAGGGAGTTTTGGTTTACATACTTTTGATAAACAGGGAAATCTGTACTTTGATCCAGGAGGGGGGCGTATTTGGAAAATCACTTCTGATGGGCAGATGGTATCTGTTTTAGGGACAGGGGTCAAAGGCTATAAGGATGGTGCTGCTCATGAAGCACAATTGAGTTTTTCTTCAGATGCAGCCTTTGATAGTAAAGGTAATCTGTGGTTTTTAGATTATAAAAACAGAGTTTTGCGTTGTTTGAGGCCTGATGGGCAGGTTTATACTCACGCTTGGAAAAAAGATAAGAATGCAGCACCTTTTTCTGTCCCTCAGAGTTTAGCGATTGATTCACGAGACCAAATCTATGTCGTAGATGAAATTCGAGATCCTGTTTATTATCTTCTTAAACCTTCTGGGGAACTTATTTATAGTTTAAACTCCAGCCCAATAGAGGTATGTGCAAATTCTTCTCACCCAGATTTCAGTTCTTGTGTCCGTGGCGGACATAGTTTGGCCCTAGATCACAAAGATCAACTGTATATTTTTATTGAAGACACACATGGGATTATAAGAATTGAAAATAAAAGCAAAGTTGTTCCTTTGATTGGGCCATGGAGTGGTTTCCCAAATAAATTTAAGCCAGATTTTATTTCCTCATTTCGCATCAATAAAATGATTTATTCTAAAACTCGGCAGATGTTTTTTCTTTTGGAAAATAACAGTGGGTGTGTGCGTACACTCACACTTGACGGAAAACCCGGTACATTGACTTCTTGTGACAGATCAAATCAACCTTTATTTATTGTTTCAATGGCACTACACCCCAGCGAAGAAGTACTTTATGTTGGTAATTTAGCCGACACTTCTTTGGGAGAAGAGCCTCACCTGTATAAAATAAGTCTGACAGACAAACTGCCTTCAGCGTATAAGCCGTGATTAGGTAAGTTGAATCTGCAAAACAAGTCCAAAATCCTTTGCCCAGTTTGCAAACTGTGTTAACTTAGCTGCATGTTTTTCTCTGAAAGGGCTCTAATCATGTCAAACCCCAACGATATCCAATTGGCCAATCCCCTGGCCAGCGATCTCAATGTGCAGGCGCAATTGGTCAGCATGTACCGTGTGCGCGGTGATAAATACCACGCGATTGTGGACTTTGGCTACGCGCCGCCACTGATGCCCGACGAGGCCGAGGGTTTGAATGCCCATCCGGCCCAGGTGCACACCCGGCTGGCGATCCCCTACGAATTGGTCGATCAGCTGATACAGACCTTGGATCGCACCTCTGAAGCAGCGCTTAAATTCCACGGACAGGGTGGACGCTGAGGCGATTTGTCGTTTTTGATGGCGGTGGCGAACTGGCGCTAATTGTCGAGATAAGCGCCGAGAGCGGAGAGGCCTGTGGCAACCACACCCAGGCCAATGCTGACAGGGGTCGAGATCAAGGTGCCTGCACCTGTCACGGCTCCTGCGCCGTTGACAATGGCAGTGGTGCCATCCACGGTGGCGGCCAGGGCAAAGGCGATGGCTGCACCTGTATTGCCGCGTTTTCCGGCTTCAATGCTGTGCTCGACGCCTTTGTACGCCAAGTAACCAGCGGCAGCAGCGCCCAGACCGGGAGCGGCGACAGAGGCGATGCGGCCCACGCCATAAGCGGCACCGTGAGAAATGGCAGCGCCTGCGGCATGTTCAGCGGCGCGCACACCTGCATGTTCAGCTGCTCTGACTGCGCCGTGTTCGGCGGCTCTGACCGCACCATGTTCGGCAGCATGGGTGGCGCCACTTTGAGCCGCACGGGTGGCTGCCCGCGCAGCAGCGCGGTGGGCCAAATGATGCACGCCGTGTTCAGCGGCATGGTGGGCGGCATTGACACCCACATCATGGGCCAAAACCCCGCCCACGGTGGGGGGCGCATGGTGATCAGTGTGTTTTTCGGTTGGTTTTTCGGCTGGTTTGGGAGGTGTGTTTGGTTTGGCGCTGCTTGCTTTGGGTGTGGGCGCGTCTTCAGGAAAGAGACTGCAAATTTGGGGGGCTTGGGTCGCTTTGGGGGGCAGGCAGACATTGCTGGGAGCGGGTTCGCAGCTTTGGCTCGCAGGAGAACAGGCGGGGGCAGGGGTGGCATTGGTTTTTGGGGGGGGCACGGTCTGGGTGCTGTTCTGGGGAATCGGGGTATATGGAAGGGAGGACGTGCCAATTTTCGCCATGGGATTCATCTGCCTTTAAATGAAATAATCTTCAATGGATCAGTTATAACCTGTTTCAGATCCAAACTTAACTGGATTTAACAGAAGCTTTACACAATTCCCTGTTGTCTTTGCCAAAGTGCCCGATAGAGCCGTTCTACTTCTTGGCAATATTCAGCCCCTTGGCAGAGGAGGGATCCTGCCAACTGTGGGCGCAGGGCCTGACGCCAGAAGCTTAAACCTGCGCGGTCGGCGGCCCATCTCAGGGCTATCTCGATATAGTCTTGGGGGCTCTGGGCCAGCCATTGTTTTAAGTCCAGGGGTTTGAGAATGCTGTCTCCTGCACGGGTACCGCCTTCCAAACAAATCACCGGCACCCCCATCCAGAGAGCCTCACAGGTACTCACCCCCCCCTGATAGGGAAAGGGATCCAGGGCCAGATCGAGCTGGTTGTAAAAATGCAGGTGTTCCCAGAGTGAGCTGTGGCCCAAGAAGCTTACTTTTTCCACAGGAATTCCACAGCTCTGCAAACGCGCTTTTACAAGACTTTGAACATGGGGCAATTCCAAACCACTGAATTTGAGCAAAAGTCGGCTCTCGGGCAGAGCCTGTAATAATTGGCCCCAGGTTTCGAGGCTGGCCCGGCTGAATTTAAACGGGTTATTGCCACAGCCCAGCGTTATTTCTTTCTGGCTTAAACAAGGGGGGGGTGCCAGTTCTGCCTTGTGGTGCAATGCCGTGGGAAACCAGTGAAAGACCTGGGGCAAATAGAGCAGGGGTTCGCTGTTCCAGCCTGGGTTTTCAGGCGGGCTCAGATTCAGGTCTGTGACCCGCCCCTGCAGGCAGGAGAGCCCAGTGCTGGCGCCAAAGCCGAAGCCCGTGAGCTGAATCGGCACCACTTGGCGGGCCAAGACCCCCAGGCGGTGGCCGCCCGTGATCCCAGACAGATCCACCAGGATATCTAAATCTTGGGCTTGAATATATTCAGCCAGGGCGTTTTCACTCAGGGCTTCAATGCTGTGCCAGCCGTCGGACTGCTCGCGAAACCAATTACGGGCATTGCTTGTGCTGTCATTGCCTTCACTGCTCCGGAGTGGGCGGGTTGAAAAGAGATGCAATTCAAAGCGCCTGCGATCAGCGTATTCAAACAGCGCGCTGTAGGTATTGCTGGCCGAGTGTTGAGCAAAATCCCCCGAGAGATACCCCACGCGCAGCCGTCGCTCTGGTCTCCCTGGCAAATGGGTTGAGTGCTTGCTTGCGTCTTGGTTAGGCTGAATTGAGCTGGGCTGAGCTGGGTCCGCTGGGTCCGCTGGGAAATATGGCCGCATAAAACGGGTTTCCCAGTTTTGGTAGATCGCCGCTTGGCGCAGAGGATCGGCACTCACAGCCAGTAGATAAAAGCGCAGCACTTGCCAGAGTTCTTGCGGGCAATCGGGCAAGCTGCAGGCTTCCTCCAGCCAGGCCACTGCTTCGTCGGGTTGGCCGGTATCGAGCAAAATCTGGCAGGCATTTTGGCAGGCTTCCCAGCGGCCGGGTTGGATTTGCCAGGCTTGGCGATAATGAACCAGGGCCTCGCCCCAGCGCAGGCTGTCGTGCAAAAGCAAGCCCAGTTGAAAATGGCTCTCGCTGCTTGCCGGAGCGATCTGCAGGGCTTGCCGGAAATGGCGCTCGGCCTCGCCAAGCTGGTTTTGCAAAAAATAACAGAGTCCCAGATTGTGCTGGGCGCGGTGGGTGAGCTTGGTTTGCTGGGGGTGGGTCTTCAGCAGGGCTTGAAAGAAAATTTCTGCGGCCCGAAACTGGTTGGCCTGGGCCAGTTGCAGGCCCCATTGCAATTGCAATTCGGGCAGGTCTTTTAAGTATGCGCAGCAGGTTTCCCATTGCCCGGTCTCAAAAGAGTGGCGGGCCTGTGCCAAAGCTGACGGTGTCTCGTTCATGGTGGCCTTTCTCTGAGCATACCATTTTCGCTCTGCTGTGTTGGGCACTTTTTTATGCTAGTATGTGGCACAGATGCAGATCTGTTACAGAAAATGAGGCAATTAATATCTTATGACAGAACCCGGTTTTACCCAATTTCCCGATCTGGCCAGTGAACAAGTTGGCGGCGTGGCGATCTTTGCCAACGATGAATTTTTTGCCGAAAAAGAAAACCTACTCAAACCCGGTCGGGGCGTGTTTATTCATGATAAATACACCGATCGCGGCAAGTGGATGGATGGCTGGGAAACCCGCCGCAGCCGGGTGCCCGGTTATGATTGGTGCCTGCTCAAATTGGGGATTCCCGGCATCATTCATGGCTTTGACGTAGACACCAATTTTTTCTTGGGCAATTACCCCGAACATTGCTCAATCGACGCCGCGGCCCTCGAAGGCGATCCCAGCGTCGACGAATTGCAAGCAGCCAAATGGGTGGAACTTGTTCCTAAGTCCCGCTTGCAGGGCGGCAGCCGCAATTTCTTTGCCAATCAGAGCCGCGAGCGCTGGACCCATCTGCGCTTAAATATCTATCCCGATGGCGGCGTGGCCCGTTTTCGCGTGCATGGCGAAGCCGCTCCCGATTGGAGTCAATTTGGCGATGAGGCCCTGATCGATCTGGCGGGCATCCAAAACGGCGGCCAGGTCTTGATCTGCAACGATATGTTTTTCAGTCCCAAAGACAATTTAATTCTGCCCCGCCGTGCGGCCCACATGGGCGAAGGCTGGGAAACCCGCCGCCGCCGCGAGCCCGGCAATGACTGGCTGATTCTGCGTTTGGGTGCGCCGGGCTATCTGCGTGAGATCGAAATCGACACAGCCCATTTTAAAGGCAATTATGCCGATGTCTGCTCGATCGACGGCTGTCTGATCGAAGAGCCCGTGCCTGTGGATTTTCTCACCAGTCGCAGCTTGCAATGGACCGAAATTCTGCCCGCACAAAAATTGCAGGCCGACCATATTCACACCTTTTCCGAGTTAAACGCTGGCAACCAACTCTTTAACCACCTGCGTCTGAATATCTTCCCCGATGGCGGTATTAGCCGTCTGCGTGTGCGGGGCAAGATCAGCCGTCTTTCGCGATTTAATCACCGGCCCCTGCCACTTTTACGCGCCGATCTGACCCGCTGCTGTGGCTCCAGTGAGTGGGTCGATCTCATGTTGCAACAGGCCCCCTTTGAGTCTGTTGAGCAGGTCTACCGCTTGGCTGAGCAGGTCGCAGACAGCCTGACTGCCGAAGACTGGCTCGAAGCCTTTACCCACCATCCCCAAATTGGCGATGTGGAGTCATTGCGGCAAAAATTTGCCCATACGGCAGAGTGGGCAGCATCTGAACAGGCAGGCAGTGCTGCTGCCTCCGAGGCCACTTTGCAGGCCCTGGCGGAGGGCAATGCGGCCTACCTGAAAAAATTTGGCTTTATCTTTATTGTCTGCGCCACAGGCAAAAGTGCCGAAGAGATGTTGGCCTTGCTGCAGGCGCGTTTGCCCAACGATCCCGACAAAGAGCTGGGCATCGCTGCGGGTGAACAGCGCAAAATTACCCATCTGAGACTGGAGAAATTATTGGCATGAGCACACTTTCAACCCATGTTTTGGATACGTCCACAGGCCGTCCCGCAGGCGGACTGACCCTGATGTTAGAAAAACAGAGCCAGCCCGAAGCCTGGAAGGCCTATTGCCAAGCCCGGATCAAAGGCGAAGCCGCCGAAAAACCCAGCTGGACCCGCTTGGCCCAGGGCGTGACCAATGCCGATGGGCGTTGCCCAGAATTGTTTCCAGCGGGCAGCAAATTAGAGCCCGGCATTTACCGCATGGACTTTGATACCGCCAGCTATTTTGAGGCTCAGGGTGTACAGGGCTTTTACCCGATTGCCCAGATTGTCTTCGAAATTCATGCCACGGACGAACATTACCATGTGCCGCTTTTGCTCAGCCCCTTTGGCTTTTCGACCTACCGGGGCAGTTAGGCCATGGCAAGTTATCCGATTATCGACGCCCACACCCATATCGAGGGATTGCCGGGCTGCGATTGGCAAGATCCCCCCGAGCTGATTCTGCGCCTGATGGACGAAGCTGGGATTGCGCGGGCTGTGGTCATGACCTATTGCGACGCACCGCTGCAACACGAGAGCTATGACCCCCTGACCTATGTGCGCGAGGCCTGTCAGCGTTATCCCGAGCGCCTGATCGGCTTTGCCCGTTTAGACCCCGGAGCGCCGGAATCCGTTTCGCTTTTGGAACAGGCGATCACTGAATGGGGCTTTCAGGGGCTCAAATTGCACCCCTTTGGCTACCGCCAGCAGCCCGACAGCCCAGATACGCTGAGGCTCTTGCGCAAGGCCGCTGAACTGGGCGTGCCCACGCTCTTTCACTGTGGTGACGAAGACTATACCCTGCCGCTGCAAATTGAACGGGTGGCCAAAGCCTGCCCCGAAGCGCAGATTATCATGGGCCATATGGGCGGTTATTTTCATGTGGCAGACGCGATTCAGGTTGCCTTGCGCTGCCCCAATATTTACCTCGAAACCTCCGCCACACCGCATCCTGAGCGGATCCGTGAGGCCGTTGATTTGCTCGGCGCAGAGCGTGTGATCTTTGCCAGTGATGGCCCTGGTTGCGACCCGTCGATCGAACTCGAAAAGGTACGTATTTTGGGTTTCTCCGAAGCACAATTGCGGCTGATCCTGTCTGAAAATATCCTGCGGCTAATGCCCGAAGGACGCAAAGAAGGCCCGAATAAAGGACTTAAACAATGAGCATTCTGGATTTTCATGTCCATCTTGGCAGCTCGATCTTTGGCTATGGCCAAACCCCCGAAGCGCTGATCACCCGCATGGACCAATTGGGCATCGCCCAGGCTGTGGCAATTGCCGTGCAGCCCCGCGAGTACCACCTCGAACCCGAAAATGATGCCGTGGCGATGGCGATTCAGCAGCACCCCAGCCGTTTGATTGGCTTTGCCCGTGTTGATCCGCGCCTGGGTGAAGAGGCTGAGATGGAATTGGAGCGCTGTGTGCGCCATTTGGGCTTTAAAGGTCTGTTTTTGCACCCCTGGGAAGAGACCTGCGCGATCAACAGCCAATCGGTCAAAGACCTGATGCCCGTGGTGCGCCGCTTAAAAATTCCGGTGATGCTGGCTGGCGGCCATGTACGGGTCTCAATGGCCTCTCAAATTGCCGACCTGGCCTCGGCCTTTCCTGAGATTGTCTTTATTGCCACCAGTGGTGGGCAGATCAACATTTCTGGCGTGGCCTTGGGCGAAGCGACCCAGATGCTCAAAGAAAATCCCAATGTCTATCTCGAAACCTCGGGCATTTACCGCGAGGATTTTATCGAAGATCTGGTGCCGCTGATTGGGGTTGAACGTCTGCTTTTTGGCAGCAACAGCCCCGAATACAGCCAGGCTTTTGAGCTTCTGCGCCCACAAAAGGCCCATCTCTCTGAGGCTGAACGCAGTGCAATTTTGGGGGAAAATGCCCGCCGCTTGCTGAAGCTCGCCTAATACCAACCTTTCTATCACCTTGTCAGTCTCTGACGCTCTTCTTTATGATTCAGGTAGCCTGGAGAAACCAGCCAGATTGCTGACAAATTGTTTTTTAGAGGGAGAGTGTCTGTTGTGGATGTGCTCAGAGTTGATTATAAAGCCCCCGACGCGGCTGAAGAATTTGCCCGTTCATTGAGAGAAACAGGGTTTGGGGTGCTCTATAACCACCCCATCAATCAATTGCTGATTGACGAAGTCTACGAAGAGTGGAAAGATTTTTTTGCCTCCGAGAACAAGTTTAATTATCTCTTTAACCGCGAAACCCAAGATGGCTATTTCCCGCCCTCGGTCTCCGAGCGGGCTGTGGGCTTTGCCAAAAAAGATCTCAAAGAGTTTTTCCAATATTATACCTGGGGCCGTTTTCCCAGCGAACTCAGCGATGCCACCAAAAAATTGCAGCGGCAATTGGCGGCTCTGGCACAACAACTCCTGATTTGGATCGAAGCTCAATTGCCGACAGACATTCGCTCCGAACTCTCGATGCCCCTGAGTGAAATGATCTCCAGCAGTGAGCAGACCCAATTGCGGATTTTGCATTATCCCCCGCTGGAGGGCCAAGAGCCACGCGGTGCCGTGCGGGCCGCTGCCCATGGGGATATTAACCTGCTCACTGTCTTGGTGGGAGCTACCACCAACGGCTTGCAGGTCCAAGACGCCGATGGCCTCTGGCACGATGTGCCCTGTGATCGCGACAGCATTGCTGTGAATATTGGCGATATGCTCGAAATGGCGACCCAGGGTCACTTTAAGTCGACCCTTCACCGCGTGATCAATCCCGAAAATGCCGAAAATACCTCACGGCTCTCCATGCCTCTGTTTTTACACCCCCGGCCCGAGGTCTTTTTGACCAATACCTGCCGGGCGGGAGATTTTTTGCGGCAGCGTCTGTTGGCCATTGGCGTGCTTTAAGGCTTGTCTTCTGCTGAGCTGTTGGCTGTTGAACATTGGGTTGAGCCGTTCAGCCTAAATAAGGGTCATTTTTTGAGGGTAAAGTATGTCAATTCGGGGCTTGTCTGTTTGGACTTTCTGTCTCTGGCTGCTAAGCGTCATTTCCCTGACTGCCTGCAATTCTCAATCTTCTCCTGCTGGTTTGCAAGTACCCGGCGCTCAAAAAGCCTTTGTTGCTCTTTATCTGGTGGGCAGTACGCTTGAGGATGATGCCCATCCTGCCAATGGGGTTGTTGACGAAATTGAGCATAAACGTGCCAACACATCGGGTTATGCCACCCAAGATCTCAAGGAAATGCTTGTGGGGTTTACGCCTTTAAATGGGGCAGAAATGTTGGTTGCTTTTGGGGGCGCACGTCAACAGCGCTGGCAAGGTATCCGCTATACCGATTACAAATGCCTTCAGCAAGACGTCAAAGACGATATTTTTGGCAATGCCGATTGTTATCTTTTCGAAGACCGCAAAACATCGATGTCGGATCCGGCCACTTTGAGTCAATTTTTAAGCAAAGCCCGGCTTATGTCCGAGGGTTTCGACAAACGTTACCTCATTTTATGGAACCATG
>JBIKWL010000109.1:0-17949 GCA_044356335.1 Candidatus Sericytochromatia bacterium | reverse complement strand
TCTTCCCACCAGTCGTGCATGAAGCGAAAATAATCGCGGGGATAGGAGTGATATTCAAAACCAGGGGGATGGGTATGGCTGACCAAAATGCCGTGAGGAGCGAGGGCTTCGAACATGTTTTTCATGGCTCCAAAAGGGTTATAGACATGTTCAAGGGTTGCTTGGTTGATAATCAGATCATAGCGGTCTTCGGGCAGCGGGTTTTCGAAACTGCTTAAATCGCCGTAAATATCACAATCATTTGCGTTGGCATCCGCCAGTTCGGGATACAAATCCAGGGTTTCAAATTGCCACTGTGGGTAATATCTTTCAAATTCTTGTTTGACTTTTTTGCCTTCGGAAATCAGCAAGACGCGCTGCCCCGTTGTGTAATGTTCCCACCATTGCTTCATAATGCCATGGTAGCCTGTACTCAGATTGCTGACCGCCAGACGGCCCCCTTGCCACAACCCCTGGCTGTGGGTATTCCAACTCTGCTTGTCCTTTGAAAAAGCATATACCATCTTTGTTTGAGCCTTTTTTTTCACTTAGCTGTCTTTATTCATATTTTACGCCAATCACGATTTCCGTCAATCGCACGCTTGACAGGTGGGATTGATTCCGGTAAAAAGCAAAGGCTTCGATCACAAATACAAACGGAGATCTTCATGTCTATTCTGAATTGGCGTTATGCCCTTTTGACCGCTTCTGCAACCGCCCTGACCCTGGGCACAGCTTGTACCGCTCCGGGTTCTGGACCCAGTACAGTCAATCCCAGTGCCAAACCCTCTGGGTCGGTGACGGTCACATCACCTTCTGCATCCCCCGTTTCTGGGGTGACAAACCCAGTCGCCTCATCTTCTCCGACAGGCACTGCCAGTGCCAATCCTGCTGGAGCGACTTCCGGCTGGGCGCTGTTTAAAGGCTCGGTGCCCTGCAGCGACAAAGCCACCATGTGGTGGGACAGCGACAATAAAGCTTTTTGGGGCTGCGGCAAAGCGGGCACCAATGGCTTTTCGACCACGACAGATGGTGGCATGACCTGGACTGCCCAGCGCAAATTTGACGGTGTCAAAGTGCAGGGCCTGACCCGTGTTTCTGGCACCTTGTATGTCAGTGGCATTGTCGGTTCTGGCCCTGTCGGTACGGTTAACGAAAGCAGTCCTGAACGCATGGATTTTACGGAACTGTATGAAGCTGGTAGAAATGCCTTTACCTCTGTCGGTCAAGGCGAAGGCGTGGCAGTGACCTCCGATGGGCAGATTTTGGTCGACTCTCTGACTGGAACCACCGCCGCCTATTCGCCCGGCAATAATGCAGCCGGCAAAACTTGGTTTAGCTCGGTTTGCACAGGCAAAGATCCCAGCAACTTTAATCCCGATAGCAGCAAGACTTTTTGTGAAATGCACAGTGTTGGCGAAGAAAAACTCGATGATCCCAATGCGACTGCTTATCAGGTGACGGCCATTCAAGCTGTGAACGATAAGTTTTATGCCACAGGCCGCAGAATCAACGAGCCCGCGAAAATGCGGATGCCTTCGAAAAAGGCCGGTGCAACGTACCATATGCAAACGGTGCAATTGCAAAAATCCAGCGAAGACGGCGAAATGCTCGATCTGGTGGTTTGGCCCAATGGCCGTATCATCACCGTGGGTACGGATCAGAGCAGCGGCGCTTATCTGCCTTTGATCTATCTCTGCAGTGAGGGCAAAGACTGTTACAATGCCGCCAATTGGCAGGATATTGAACTGGATACCCAGGGCTTTAAATATGATCTGAGTGCCCGTGATGGCCGTGCGGTGGATGCCAGTGGCGACACGATTGTGGTGGTCGGCAATTTTGTGCCCAATACCGGTGGTTGGGTGGTTATGAGCAAAGATGCTGGCAAAACTTGGCAGGATCTCACCCCTGCTCTGGCAGCGCTCTCTCCCAAAGCCAAGCTCAATCTGGTTTATGACGTCAAAGTCTTCCCCAGTGGCAAAATTATGATCTTTGGCGAAGACAACTTTATTTATCAGCCCTAATTGGGGATACCGTTCTGAGCAAAGGGGCTGATTTCTATCAGCCCCTTTTGTTTAAGCTGTTGGACTGTCTGAGCCTTGTGGCATACTTTGAAGACACCCATTTTCCAACGGAGCAACTCAATGAAAAAGATTTTCTTGGCCTCTCTGGCTTTTCTCGGGCTTTGCTTGCCCGTATTGGCTGACTCACCCGTGACATCCACGACCTTTTCTGAGGCCTACCAAGATCTGCCTTTGATCGTCGAAGCCCAGACCGGCCATCAACTCACGCCCGCCATGGCCGCTTTTTTGAGTGACGCTACCCAGCCCCTTGATCAGCGACTGGCTTTGGTAAATGCCCTGGGCTGGAAATTTGAAGGCCAAAACAACGCTGCTCTTTGGCTGAAACACTTACAGACGCAGAAACAGCAAGCGGGGGCCCGTCCCGAACAATTGGCGCTCAGTGCCGAAGAGCAGTTGTTCTTGGGCTATCTGATGGTCTTGGACAATTATTTTGAGCCCCGCCCTGGAGTGCAGTGGGTAAGGCGGGGAGCGCGGCAACTCTGGCAGAGCCAGTCAGCTCAGCTGGTTTTGGCGATTGTCGAAGCCCAAGACTATATCAACCGCTCCAAGCTCTGGTGCCAGATTTGGCTGCAGACCGAAAGAGCCCTCACGGATACCCGCCTGAAAGCAGACCTGCGCCCACAGGCCCGCACATTGATTGTCGAATATCTCAAACTGTATCAGCCCTATTGCCGGAGCGAAAATCCTTAAGCTGCCAAGGTTGCGTTTAATTGCGACACAACCTGATCATAGCGTTCTTGAACCTGTTCGCTGAGGTTTTCCCGTTGGCTGCGTGAATTGCGTTCAAATTGTTGATCGGTTTGGAGTTGGGCAAAGAAGACCGAATCCCCTTTGCGCCTTTCGAGAATCCGGGATAAATTACTCCGAAAAATAGCGCCTTGATCTTTGTCCAATTGTTCGAGAATTTCGCGGAAGGCCCGAATCAAAGATACAAGGCCATCTTCAAAGCCTTTGGGGGGTTCGGGTTTGGGTGAAAGCACACGCAAGGCCAATTCATCGGCTTTGCGGATCAGATCTTCGGCTGTTCCTGAGAGATCTGCCGCTTCTGCTATGCGGGCACCGACTTCACGATTGAGATCCGCAAAAGCCGGGTCCCATTGGCTGCGCATATCCGTCCGCAGGGCGTTCATCGCCGCTCCCAGGCCTGAAAGCTCTGCGGGATGCATGTCTTGCATTAGGTTGAGGGCTTCCAGCCCGGATGCTGCCAGGGGGGTATTCATCAGATCGGGCGTGGGGAGTTGACCGGGGCCAGCCAAGAGTTGTAGCGCCATTTGCATCCCCGTTTTGAGTTCGTCTGTGCCACCGCCTTGAATCTGAGTGGCTGCGTCCAAGAGGTCTTGGGGCGTTAAACCGCCAGTTTCTTGGCGTCGCTCTTCCAGCAATAATACCCATTGTTGCAGACGGGAGGCCTGTTCGGTGGGGGAGGCATTTGCGTGCAGATGGCCAATACATTGGCTCATGGCCATCGCCATTGTCGCTTCTTGTTGTTCTGCAGGTGCCAGTGTCTTTTCGCCAGTGGCGGCAACCTGTAAACGTTCCAGCCCAGCACTTAAAATCCGGTGCATATGTTTCAGACGGGGGCTGTTGCTGTCTTCCAGTCTTTGTTCTAAGCGCTCAAGAGAGGCTTGAATGCGTTGGCTCAAACGATCGCGCAAGGCCTCGCTGCGTGGGTGGCTCAGGGCCTGTTCTAGGGTCTGTTCTAGGGTCTGTTCTATGGCTTCTGGTTTTGGGGGCAGGCGATTTTCAGCGATTTCGGGGATGCTGTTGTCGACCCGAATATTTTTGGCGGCTTCTGCCAAAGGGTGAATCTGTTTGAGATCGACGCCAGCAGGCAGGCTTTTCAGGGCCTGGTCCAGGGCTTTGAAGAGATAGCTACGCGTTAATTGGGGCTCTGGAATTGCTGTATGGGGCAGTTTCTGTGGATCCAGGCTGCGAATAACCGGCGACTGGCGCACAAAGCTATCAGGGGTACTCAGGGCATTGGTTTCAACGCTGGGCCGAATTTTCCAAGAGACAGGTTTTAAACCCGGATTGTTTTGAGGGCTGCGGATCGCAGACAATGAGAGCGGCGAAGAAATCGATTGAATAGAAGTCATCTCAATTCCTTTGTTTTAAAACCTGTCCTGATTATAGCAGAAGACCTGAACTTAAGGGGTTTTTCGGGGGCGACCCCTGCGACGGGGAGCGGACTGAGGCAGATCTCTTTCAAAGCGACAGGCATAGGCCTGGGCAGGAGAGAGTATAAAATCCATTTTGTACTGACGATTGGCGATTTCGAGTGCCCCATTGGGAAAAACCCGTTTGATTCGGAATTTTTGCCCGTCTGAGAGGGTGAGGTAATCCGCCTGTTCGGCTACTTTGATCAGGGCCGCAATTTTGTGGGTATCGAGACTTTGTTCATCGGCTTCAAACATGCGCTCGTATTCTTCGCGAAATTCTTGGGCCCAATTGTGCTGCAGACAGAGTTTGAGGTAATTGCTGTAATTTTGAGCCCCATTGCGGTTGGCGTAAAAAATATTCCATTTGACATACTCAAAACCAAAGCGCTGATACGCTTGAGTGATCAGCTCTTGCAGGGGTTTGGACTGCCGTTTGAGGTAGCTTAACAATTCCTGCAAGAGGGGGTCTGCAAAACCTGTGTCAGGGCTTTCTGGCGGGGGTAATTGCACCAATTCATCAAAGAGATGGGTCAGGGAAATGCGGGTGAATTCAATCGTTTTGCGGCTGTTATTGACCTCATAGGTCACTGCGTAAATCTCGCGTGGATCCATGCCCATTTCCCGCAACAGCCCAATGTGGTTGGAGAGCTTATTCAATTCTTGCAGCGCTGATTTGACTGCTGTGAGTACATCACTGGGGTAGATCACACGCTCTTCTTGGCCCCCTTTGGATATTTTGCGGCGGGTATAAAGGGTCAGGAGGCTGCCCAATTCCACCAGGGGAATTTTAAATTGGTTTTGGTTTTTAAACATGCGTGTGAGAATTTCAAATAAGCGGCGTGAAACCGGGCGGCGCAAGGCTTTGTAATAATTAAAATCCAGGTATTTAAAATACACTGATTGCTGAATTTGCGCCAACCAGGCTTCACTCAGTCGAATTTCGATCCGTTTGTCTTTTTCGCGCAGGCGGTAATTTTCGACCAGTCTGAAACCCACTGAGGCGTTTTTTTGGCCATCGTAAAAGCGCTCGCTAAATTCAATACTGACATGGAGCCAGCGTTTGAGACTGTCTTCAAGACGAATCAAATACTGGGGATTAACTGGACAGCCACAGCCTTTGAGAATTTCATAGCGGCTGAATTCCATGCGGGGAGAATAATTCTCCTGTTGGGAGCGCATCAGAATAAACATTAAAAAGAGCATGTCCAATTGATCGGGGGCCCGGTAAGCAGCCCGATAGGTATAGCCTTGGAGGTGGCTCCAGACCATGGGAGCGTTGGCATGGGACACTTGAAACCACATGGGATATTCGAGAAAGTTAAGATCTTGTTTGAGTACGCTTTTCATGGGGTGCTTTTTATCGGGTGCTTTTTATTGTTGAATTTCCGTTTAAAAACTAGTGAAATTTTTTCTCATTTTAACAGCTGATGAGGGGAATCGCAATTGATTGAGGGCATGCTATCAGAAAACCGCACTCAAAGTCGTCAGCATTTCCAGAACGTGTTAAACTGACTAGAATTGCGAAACGCAAGCTAAAAGACGCAAATTATAGGACGCAAAACTTCATGACACTTGTGAATATCAAAGTTTTTGGGGTTGGTGGTAGTGGCGGCAACACCATCAATCATATGCGCTCTTCCTCCTTCTCGGGCGTACAGTTTATTGCCGTAAATACCGATGCGCAGTCTCTGGCGTTGGTTGAAACCGAAAACCGTGTGCAGATTGGCTCGCGCCTGACACGGGGCTTGGGCGCAGGGGGTGACCCTGCTGTGGGTCTCAAGGCCCTCGAAGAAAACCGCGATGAAATGGCCAAATATCTGCAGGAAACCGATATGGTCTTTGTGACCTGTGGTATGGGCGGCGGAACCGGCACAGGCGCTGCGCCGGCCCTGGCCAATATGGCCAAAAGCGGCGGCGCTTTAACCGTCGGTGTGGTGACCAAGCCCTTTCTGTTTGAAGGCAAAAAGCGCAAAGATCAGTCCGAAGCGGGCATTCAGCGCATGTTACAGAGTGTGGATACCCTGATCGTGATTTCCAACGATCGCCTGCTCCAGAGCATGAAAGGCCAAATGGCCGTGCGCGATGCCTTCCGCGAAGTGGATAACGTACTCTTTCAAGCCATTCAGGGCATTTCCGACATCATCACCATTCCGGGCTTGATCAACGTCGACTTTGCCGATGTCAAAGCGGTCATGTCCAACGCCGGTGTGGGGGTCATGGGTGTGGGGGTTAGTTCCCGTGAAGTGGAACATCCCGCAGTTGAAGCCGTTAAACGGGCGATTGAAAATCCCCTGTTGGAGTATTCGATTGATGGTGCCACTGGCGTGGTCTTTAATATCACCAGCGGCAGCGACATTGCCCTGCATGAAATCAATATGGCAGCGGAAGTGATCTACAAAACCGTCAACCCCGATGCCAACGTGATCTTCGGGACCGTGTTGGATGAAAATATGAAAGACGAAGTCAAAGTCACCGTGATTGCGATTGTGGGCAAGCACGTTCTGAACCAGGCTTTGCAACAGACACCCACCCGTTAAGGGGATGTCTTAACATCTCTTTTTAATCAGGGCCTCTCACAAGAGGCTCTTTTTCTTTTTTGCATGGTATGATCAGAAAAAACAATAAAAATCATGCCAACGCTACCAGAGTCTCCCCGTTTTTTACCGCTGAGTATGCGTGTTCGTCTGCTCTTTGGGGATTTTTTGCACCAATTCGGCTGGTGGTGTCTCAGTGCTTCGCTGATCATGATCTTGGTCTGTCTGCGTGCTCCCGATTGGGAAGAATTCAACATGACCCCTGAAAATATGCAGACCGTCACAGCCCGGATTATTTCGGTTAAACCCTACTCCAGTACCAAACATGGCAGTGGCTTTACCTATGTCTACCGCTTTGAATCCCAAAGTGGGGGTGAGCGGGTCGAGGCCACTGCCTCTCTGGGGGGCGAACAACTATACAAACAGGGAGGCACAGCCCAAGTTGAATACCTGCGCGAAAATCCTTTGCGTTCGCGCTTGCCAGAAGAGCGCTCGACAATTTGGATTTGGGTCAGCCTGGCTGCCCTGGGGGGCTTGCTGTTTTTGGCTTTGGCCTTGTTTTCGCTCTTTTGTCTGGTGATCAGTTGGCAGGATGGACAATACCGGGTTCGACTCTTGCAGTCGGGTCTCTTGCTGGCTCTGGAGGAGGTGGATTTTCACTGGCCCGATCCACGCGGGCCTGCAGGCCATGTCAGCTACCGTTTCACCCCGCTGAACGCTGAACAGCCGATCTCCGGGCGGGAGGTGCTGGACCATTCTTTGGTGCACAAAATCGCCCCAGATATCACTTGCCACGTACTCTATTTACCTGAAGAACCCGAAAAAGCCCAGATCTGGGAATTGTGGGGCCATTGGCTCAAGCAAGACGCCAATGGCGCTTTGGAGGGCCGCATGACGTATTTTCTCTATTTGTTTACCCCGCCCGTGGCTCTGGCCCTGTTTTTGCTCCTGTACTTTTTTCAGGATACCCCGGCCTCCCGCTTTTTTTAGTGGGGTGGGTGTTTCTCAGCGCGCGCCGCTGACAGGAAATTTGAGCGGCCCAAAATCTGCCGCTTTTTTGACCAGATAGGGGCCCGAATTTACCCAGCCGCTTAAGAGTTTATTGGGATCTTGAGCGGTCCAGCGCTTGAGAAAATTTTTCCAGTCGGCCACTTGTAGATTTTCGTGATCGAGGGCAAAGCCAAAGGCCTGCCAAATAAAGTCGGGCCCAAAGAGTTCATGGTGGATCAGCCAATATTCCATGGCTTTGCCCTGGGGCAATTCATCGTATTTCGCCAAGAGTAAATCGTCTTCTGTGCCGCGAATTTCCTGCCAATTACGCAGAAACACAGGCAGAGTCTCATCTCCAACAAAGGGAAATTTGTTTTTTTTCATGATCAGCCAAGAGAGATAATTGGCCTGGCCTTCACGCACCCAAGCGGGTTCGGTGCCCGCATTCCAGATATGCACCACTTCGTGCACGAGGGTCCAGGGCGTGCCTTTGGGGGGCGAAGCCAAATGCATGCCTGTGCCACTGGCCAGACCCAATAAATCTCCCATATCCGCTTTTTCTTCAATCGGGTAGGGGTTTTGGCCCGGATAGGCCCGGCCACTGAGGCTTTCGAGATCTTGAATGGATTTTGCGGCATAATTCAAGATTTGTTCGGCCCAGGTTTTGTGGGGTTTGAAATAGGTCATTTCCAGGGTGAGGGTCTGTTCTTTGAGTTTGACCTGTTTAAGGAGGCGGGTTTGATTCGGTTGCAGAACTTTGTCTTGCCAAATATACCAGTGGGGCGCGACATAGACCCAATATCCCCGCGTTGGTACGGCGCTGCCACAATAATCCCCATCCGCTTCATGGTAGAGCCCATAGTCGCGGTAGTTGCCATTATCTGCCAGGTCTTCGGGGCAGCTGATTTTTTTGAGCAGGGTTTGGTATTGCCCATTGGCCGAAGGCGAGGTCTGGGCCCAGACCCCTTGGCTCAGGGGCAGCAACCAGAGCAAAACCAACAACAGCAGGACATGAATCTGTTTAAACGGCTGCTTTTTCATGGCAACATGCCCGGCATGGTTTCGAGTTTTTTGACAGTTTGATCGAGTAGGGTTGCGACCTCTGGCATGGTTTCGAGTGGGGCCTTTAAGCCAGCGTTGAAATACGGCATCATGCTGTTTTTGACGGCATCAACCAAAGGCTGTGTGTCGTTTTGACTGAGCCGGGCCGGAGAGAGTTGCATGACCTGGCTGTTCATGTTGCGGGCCTGATCGAGCAAGGCCACAATGGCGGTCGAGGTCAGGGTCATTTCCATGGTTTGGGACTCAGCTGCGGTTGTTTGAGGCAGATACAGGCATTTAAAGACCAAAAGGGGATTGGCCAGGGCCTTGGCTTCCATGCGCAAGGGAAGGCTGCTTGTTTGCCATTCCAGATTTTCTAACTTGAACTGCCCTTGAAGGCTGCTCTGGGTTTTCCAGGTTTTGGCTGGGGTAATGGCCTGAATTTCAAAGCGCAGATCATTGAGGGGTGTGGCTTCTTGCGGCCACACGACAATGCCGGTCAGGGTGCTGCCTTTGGTGCGGGGGCTGATCTGGCTTTGGCCAGTGGTTTGATTCTGACTGGGGTTGGGCTGATTCGAATGGGTCGTGACCAGGCCAGAGAGCCCTGATTGACAGGCGCTTAAGACCCAAAAACAGATACCCAAACTCAGTTTGAAAGCGAATTGCATTGAAGAACCTCCTCAAATTCCTGCGCACAGGCCTGGGCCAGGGGCGCCAGGTCTTTTGTTTGATCCCGTTTGGCCTGGATGCGGGCTGCTGGGTCGAGCTGAACTGCTTGTTTTAGGCTGAGCAGCCCGCGTTCGCGTTGATGGGGATCTTGCCCAAAGTGGTAAAACAGGCTGTGATAACAGGCCTGAATATAGTGTAATAACCAATCATCGGGGCTGTTGAGACTTAAGATATCCAGAACCAGACCTGCCATTTCAAATTGCTGGGTTTTGCTATACGCCAAAGCCAGAAATGCAGCGCTCTCACTTAAAATATCTGCTGAGAGTTGCTGTTTGGCTGGGTGGGAAAGCACTGAGCGAAAGCGTTGAATGCAGCCTTGCCAATGACGACGCGCCTCTTCGGGAGGGGAGACCTCTGCTAAATTAAAATGCACCCGCCCCGCTTCGTCAAGCAAATAGAGGTGTTGGGGCTCTTGCGCCAAGCCTCTTTCAAACTCTTGCAGGGCCTGGGCATAACGCTGATAAGCCGCTTGCGGTTGGGGTGGTTCGGCAAAACTGGCTTGATCGCCCCACAAAAAGAACATCACACCCAAATTGAGGCGCAAGTCGACCTCGGCCAGACCACGTTCTTGTTCGCCTGATGAGAGATGGGCGTGTTGCAAGGCTGTCTTTTGTAATAAAATGGCCTGCTCAAAATGGTTTTGGGCCAATTCGAGGTGGGCCAGTAAGGTTTGCATTTGTGCCGGTTTCTGAAATTTCTGAAAGCCCTGCTCAATATTCTGCTGGGCCCGCTCATAAGAGCCTTGGCGGATCAATTGCAGGGTGTATTGCAGAAAACTGTAAAAATCTTTGCGCAGGGATTTGCCACTGGCGTTTTGGCTGGTTTTTAGATCAGCGGGATTTTCGACGGTAAAACCGGCCAAAAGCAGGAGTTCTTCGCGCACTTCGGGCACTGTATCTGCCCCCAAGACCTCCGCCAGCCGCAAAACCACCTCGCGAGAGGGGTGGCGAATACCCGTTTCCAAAAACGAAATATATGATTTGGAAAGCTGGCTTAAATTGCTCAGATCGATCTGAGTCAGTCCTTGGGCTTTGCGCAAAAACTGCAATTTTTTGCCAAAGGCGTGGGAGGTAAATGAAGTGGCTGACATAGGCTAAATTATACAATATGTGAGCAAGAAGTAAACTATCTTACATTTTGATATATTAATGTTTGACAAAATGTGAGAATAGATTTAAACTCAAAAAGAGGCCAATTCCTCCGACTTTTTTTGCCCGAATAGGTCTTCAGATACCCATCAAAAAGGACGGCCGTATGCTGAATCGCTTGTATCTGCTCCCGCTCGTGTTTTCACTCTTCGCCTGTGGGGCCACATCAGAAGTGGCCATTAACGAACCTTTGCCCACGGCCCGCCCATTGGCGACAGAAACGGCCAAACCCATGGCCGAACCCGCTGTCAAAACTTCTCCCAGTCCCCTGGTTTCAACCCCTCTGGCCAGCTCCTCCCCCTCGCCTGCCAGCTCTCCTTCTGCCGCGCCCACCTCTGTTGCACCCGATGTGCTGAAACAAGGCGCTTTCCGCAATGGCTTTCACAAAGTTTCAGGGCAAGCTCAGCTGGTTCAGCTTGAAGGCCGGTCGGTGTTGCGTTTGGACAATTTTTATACCGAAAACGGCCCCGATCTCTATGTCTATTTGGTTCGCAACGAGACCGGCACGCCCCGCAATGATCAAGACCTGATCAATTTGGGCAAATTGCGCAGCACCACTGGCAGTTTTAACGTGGATATTCCCGCGGGGGTGGATTTAAGTGGGGTTCAATCTGCGACTATTTGGTGCCAGGCTTTTCGGGTTAACTTTGGCTTTGCGCGTTTTCAAACGCCTTAAGGCAAATAGCGCAGCCCTTGCACCACTTTGCTGACCTCGGCCCGTGAGGGCGGGGGGGATTCGTCAGCCAATTCTCCGCTGCCAGTCACCAGCGAAAAATAGAGCGGGCCTTTGCCAATCCAATCACTCAGGTAATAGCCCTGTTTCAGATCCGCAAACAGGCCGCCAGGTTTAAAATATTCGATGGTGATTTTGCCCAATTGGGGGTGGGCAACAGAAAAATGTTCGTCCCCGCCGGGGCCGCCAAAGCCACCGGTTGAGCCCCGCAAGGTGAACATGCTGTTTTGACCTTCGCAGAAACAGCGGTAACGCAGCTCGTAGCCGGGCCCGCCACCGGGACCGGGGTGGGTGTATTGCAAATAAAGCCCATCCAATTCATACCCTTTGGGCACATAGCTGGGTACCATCACGGGGCTTCCGAGGGCCTTGAGCAGGCGAATCTGGGTGGCTATCAATTGGTGTGCTGGTGGGGGAGCAGGTTTGGCTGCTTGACTGGGCGGGGCCTTCAGGCTGAAAAAGCAGAGCAAAAGAGCAGGGACCAGAGAGCGTTTTAAACGGAGCATGGTGTATATCCTCACTTTTGAGCCAGAGACGAAACCCACTGGGTTTGGGTTCCTGCTCGCCAGTATAGGTAGCACTTAAACAGAATGCAAGTTCTCCCCTTGGTGCACAGACAGGCAAAGGGTATGATGGAGGCAGGAAACGCAGAAACAAAATGAGATGACCCCCCCCAACCGCTATACCAATGGCCATTACCTGGCCGAAAACCCCACTTGGCATGCCGAAGACTCGCCCTGGAAAGCCGCCCAGATTGCCAAATTATTGGACAAGCACAGGCTTAATCCCCAGCGCATTGTCGAAGTGGGCTGTGGTGCTGGCGAAGTGCTCGTGCAATTGCAAAAACGCTTCCCTCAGGCAGAATTAACAGGCTGGGAGATCTCTCCCCAGGCCTTGGCCCTGGCCCAAACCCGTGCCCAGGCTGGGCTTTCGTTTTGCGAAGGCGATTTTATCAGCGCAGGTGAAGCGGGGAGTGATTTGCTGCTGGTTTTGGATGTCTTTGAACATGTCGAAGATTATTTTGCGTTTTTGCGCGGCCTCAAAGGCAAAGCCGCTGCTTATACCCTTTTTCATATTCCGCTGGATCTCTCTGTTCAGGCGGTTTTGCGGGGGCTCTTGCTCTCCTGGCGCAGTCAAATTGGCCATTTGCACTATTTTACCCGCGAGCTGGCGTTGGCCGCCCTGCAAGAAACCGGTTTTGAGGTGATCGATGCGGTGTATACCACTTATGCCATTGATCGGCCTGCTCCCACATTTAAAGCCCGTTTGGGCCGCTGGCCCCGGCGTTTGGCTTTTGCTCTGCAGCCCGATCTGGCAGCCAAAACCTTGGGGGGCTTTTGCCTCTTGGTGCTGGCGCGCTGAATCCAAGCATTAAGGCAATTGGCGTCTTTCTAGCTCAGCAAATGAAAGAGCCAGCGCTTTGGTCAAGGCGCTGCGGGCCGTGGGATCTTTGCGGGCCCAAGCTGGGATTTCAAGCGCCAAGACAGGCTGAGTGGCTTGAAATACGCCCCATTTTTTCGCCCCGCTGTGGTTAAAATGCAACGGATCCAGATCTTGCATGGCTATTTTAAGGCGGGGAGAGAGTCCCGTTTGTTTTAATGCGTCCATGAAAATGACTTTGATGGTTTGGGCCTGTGTAGGGGTGAGGCCCACGCTGGCGATTTCAATCTGACCCTGGCTCTCGACCCGCGCATTGCCATGCAATTCGATATACAGTTTGAACCTGTCCCGTTTGAGAGCGAGCAAATGGCTTTGGTAACAGTCAAAAACCGCTTTGGCCCGTGGTGTGTGGCTTTCTTGTTCACTTGGCAAATGCACCCCTTCGGTGGGGCGGTTGACATTGATCGGCTGTTTTTCTGTGCGTTGCCCACGGGCGATCAAACAATTCCACTTCAGGTCTTGGCAGAGTTGACTGGCCAGCAGACCGGTGTGTTTGTCGAAGATGCCGTGGGGGGCCGCTAAGATGTAAGGGCTGCTCTCTGGCAAGGCGGTGATGCTGCCATATTTTGCGGCAGTCTGACAGGTCTCTGATTCCGCCCTGAGTGAGGGTTGTAACAGAAGTAACGGGAGTAAAAACAGAAGAAGATAACGCATCTTAGAGATCTTAACAGAGTCTTGCTTCAGGTTAAACTGGTGATATGAACCCTTTGCTCTATTTAATTGCCTATAAACCCTTCAATGTCCTGACTCAGTTCAGCGGCGAAAAGCCAGCTGAAACCCTTCAGGTGCTGCAATACGACTTCCCCAAAGATGTGTACCCCGTCGGCCGTTTGGATAAAGACAGCGAAGGACTGCTGCTCTTGACCAATGACAAGCGCCTCAATCACCGTCTGCTCGATCCCAAATTCAAACATGAGCGCGAGTATTGGGCCCAGGTCGAAAACATTCCCAGCCCCGAAGCTCTGCAACGCCTATCCCAGGGGTTGCAACTCAAAGATGGGCCGACTCTGCCTGCCCGTGCCCAGCTCTTGACGGCAGAACCCGAACTGCCTCCCCGTAATCCGCCGATTCGCTACCGGGCCGCGATCCCCACGGCCTGGATCTGTTTGAGCCTGACCGAAGGCCGCAACCGCCAGGTGCGGCGCATGACCGCTGCCGTGGGCTTTCCGACTTTGCGCTTGGTGCGCTGGCGGATTGAAAGCTTGACTCTGGCAGGTTTATTACCTGGACAAGTGCGGGCTTTGACAGAATCCGAGCGACAAACGCTGCTCAAAAGACTGAAGTTGACCTGAGCGTCCCCCCACTTCTGGCTTATAATACAGATAAGATTCTTCCAGACAGGTAGCCATGTCTCAGCCCTTTGCCCCTCCCATTCCAATTCGGCCCGCTTCAGCCGCTGACAATGCTGCACTTTTGGCTTTGAGTGCGGAGGTGCCTGTGAGCACCCCTGCTTTTGCCTATACCTTGGAGCGCAGCCCCGATTTTTTTGCCTTTGCCCGCGCCCAATCACTGCGCAGTGAAATTTTGGTGGCGGGTGAGCCGGGAGCCGTGAAAGGGCTATTGTCTTTGGGGTTTGATCGGATTTGGCTTGAAGGCCAAGCCCAAGAGGTGGCCTATATTGGCGATATCAGAGTGGCTCAGGCCGCCCGTGGCTTGGGCTTGGGGGATCGTTTATTGCGCGAAGCGATTGCCATTTCGCGTCAGGGCTCGAACTATCCGGTTTTTGACTGTGTGATGAAAGACAATCCCGGTGGCCTGAAAATCCATGCAAATCTCGGACGAGATGGGATTACCGAGATGAAACCCGTCGGCGAGATAGGTTTGGCCATGCTGTATCCCAAGCTCAACCGTTCTCAGGGCCCTGCCTGGGGATATGCGATCACACGCGCCCAGGAAAGTGACTTTGCCGACATGTTTGCCCTCTGGCAAAGCGTTAAGTCTAAGCAACATCTGGCGCGGGCCTGGGATCGGGTGCAGTGGCGTACCTGGATTGAAAGCACGCCTGGTTTGTCTCTGTCGGATTATCTTTTGGCCCGCAATGCCCAGGGGGAACTCTGCGGTTTTTTTGCCAGTTGGAATCAGCACTCTGTGCGCCGGGTGCGCCTATTGCGGGTTCATCCGCTCTTGGGGGTCATGCGGCGATTGGCCCTGCTCTTGAAGCCAGGAGGGCTCTCTGAGTGGATGCCTGCAGGGGGAGAGAGTTTGGCAGTACGTCATGTTTTGAATCTTTGCATTGCAGGGCATGCGTCCAAGGCCTTCCCCGCTTTGCTCGAAGCAGCCTTGAGTGCAAGCAAGGATTCTCCGTTTTTGCTTGGGATAGCTTTAGATCGGCGAGATCCACTGCAATACTGGTTAGATCGTTTTGCGGGCTCGCGCTCAGAATTGGTTTTGCTCAGTAATTACAGCTTTGTCCGTCCAGGACGTGGGCTTTTTCACTTAGAAATAGGATTGGGATAAGGGTATGGAACAGCTATTTTTGAATCAGGTTTATTTTAAGCCCCAGGCAGGTCAATTGCCGCAAAATCAGGCGGCTCTGGCCCATAGCCTGATGGGGCTTTACAAAGCCGGAAAACTCAGTTTAGACATTGTCTTGCTTTTGCTGCGCTTTTCTAAACTGATTCTCAATCCCGACGATATCTCCCCGATTTTTAAAGCAGGCAGCTTTCGCAATCACAAAAGTTTTCAAGTTGCTCTGCGTTCACTCCATGCATATCCTGCCACTTCTGAGTTGATCCGCAGCCGTTATCTGGCACCCGCCCCTTACGATTTGACCCAATTGTTGACCCTGCCTGAAAACAGCCTGGGTCATGTCTATGCCCGCCATATGCAGAATTACAAACTCGATGTGGTCTTTTACCCGCCTCTGGAAGATGCCCAGGACGACGATATTGCCTATCTGCGCAAACGGGCCCGCCAGACCCATGATGTTCATCATGTGGTGCTGGGTTTTCCCGCGATTGATTCGGGTGAGATGGCGATCTCGGCCTTTTATCTCTCTCAGAACAATATTCCGCTCTCGGCCCTGCTGATCGGCTTTGGCTTTTTGACCGCGATCTTGCGCTCACCTGAGCGGATCGAAGAATTGATGGACGCGATTATGCTGGGTTGGCGGCGGGGCAAGGAATGCCCGGTCTTTTTGGGGCTCAAATGGGAAGACTATTTTGCCTTGCCTATCGACCAAGTGCGTTCAGAACTCAATCTTCCGATTGAGCCCCAATGGATCCGCTGATCTTCTGACGCCCTGTGTTATAATGATCCCTCACTATCTGTGACCCGCATAACAACTCGCTATTCCCGAAGATTCGCGATTTTTAATAACCTACCCCAATTCTGATGAGGAAGCCGCCGCATGTCCCATGACCTTGATGCCCTCTGGCAACACACCCTTGCAAGCCTCAAAGAGCGCATTTCAGAACCGGCCTATGAGTCTTTTGCACGTCAAAGTCGCGCGGCCAGTCTCGAAAACAACCTGCTCTTGATTGAGACGCCCAACGGCTTTACCCAGAATTTTTTAAGCAAAAAATACACCTCACTCTTCAAAGATATTTTGCAAGAGATCAGTGGCGATCAGATCGAGATCCAATTTGTGGTCAATGAGATGATGACGCCCGAGACGCCCCCCAGCAATGGTTCGAGCAATCGTGTCGCAACAGAAGTGCGCTCGCAGCAGCAAATGCAACAGACCGCACAGCGCGAACGGCAATTGCAAATGAGCAATCTCAACCCCCGCTACACTTTTGATAATTTTGTCGTGGGCTCCCACAATAAATTTGCCCATGCCACTGCTTGGCGCGTGGCTGAAGCGCCTGGTACGGCCTTTAATCCGCTCTTTATTCATGGCGGTGTCGGTTTGGGCAAAACCCACCTGATGCAGGCGATTGGCCACCATTTGCAGGCCCACCGCGAAAATATGCGCGTGATGTATATCTCCTCTGAGCGCTTTACCAATGAATTGATCAACGCGATCAAAGATGGCAGCCAGATGGCGTTTAAAAACCGCTACCGCACCACCGATTTGCTGCTGATCGACGATATTCAGTTTATTGGCAATAAAGAGAGCACCCAGGAAGAGTTTTTCCACACCTTTAACGATCTTTACGAAGCGGGCAAACAGATCGTGATCACCTCCGATCGTCCGCCCAACCAGATCTCGACCCTCGAAGATCGCCTGCGTTCGCGCTTTGAAATGGGCCTGATCTCGGATATTCAGCCCCCTGAACTCGAAACCCGGATTGCCATTCTCAAGAAAAAAGCAGAGATGGATGGCCTGGATGTGCCCGACGATGTACTCCACTATATCGCCCGCGTCTATGTCAACAACGTGCGCGAACTCGAAGGTGCGCTGTTGCGGATTATGGCGTATACCTCGTTGACCAATACCCAGCCGACCGTGTCTGTGGCCCAATCTGTCTTGGGGCAAGTGCCCGAGCGGGAATTGAGCGCCGAGCGCATTCAAGAGGTGACAGCTGAATTTTACCGCGTAACCACCTCTGAAATGCGCGGTCCCCGTCGTTCGAAAACCCTCAATACAGCCCGCCAAGTGGCGATTTATCTCTGTTCTGAACTGACCGCGCTCTCAACGCCCCGTTTGGGTGAACTCTTTGGAGATCGCGACCACACCACGATTATTCATGGCCGAGACAAAATTAAAAACCTCTTAAAAGAAGATACCAAGCTGCAGTCCGAAGTGCAGATTTTGATGGATCGCTTTAAATAACCCACTCTGTGGATAACTGTTTCGCTGTTTGGGCCGAAAGGGCCCGCATTTGTTTTGCAAACAGGGGAATAACCCTGTCGATACGCCCCTTTTACACAGTGCTTCGGCCCCTGTATGAACGGCTGTCTACTTGTGGATAAGATGTGGATAACCTCTTGCTTGTGCTTTTATCTGGGGGCCTGAAAGGCCATTTCTGGGGCCGTTCAAATTAAATTTTCTCTATTTTTCGTTTAATTCCAGACTAAATTTTGCTATAATTCGCTACTGACAAACTAAAAAAAATCAGTCTCCCCAATCCGACCCCAAAATCCAGCCAGAGAGAAGTGCTCTCAGATGATGAAAGACAGAGACCAAAGGTTACGCTCGATGAAAGATTTCAGGTGTTTTCTGCCTGT
>JBIKWL010000108.1:0-17951 GCA_044356335.1 Candidatus Sericytochromatia bacterium | reverse complement strand
CTTCAGCGGCATCCGCTTCAAATTCCAAATTCATGCCGTGCTCCTTGTGGGGGGAGACCCGCCCTATTTTACTATTGCCCTGTTTTTATACTATCATACGCAGAGGTTAAAAATCCCCTCAAGAATGGGCCCCAAAGGCACACCTAGAAAGAGATCATAGATGCCCAGAATTTGGATTTATGGCTTTGGCCCCTTTCGCCAATACCGCAAAAATATCACCCAAGAAATTTTAAATCAATTGCCAGAGCGACCGGGTTTAAGGACCCAGGTATTGCCCGTCAGGTTTGAATCCAATCTATTTTTGGATCCTGTTATGCGCTATCAACCTGACTATATTTTGGGTCTGGGCCAATGTCCCAGAGGCGATTTATTGCGTTTGGAACGCCGTGCCTTTAATCAAATGCGGGATCGCCGCCTGGGGCTTGAGCAGCCGATAGATCCAAGTCAACCCGAATCCATTCTCTTAAGTTGGAAATTGCCCATACGCAGTGATACCCGCGTTTCGTATGATGCTGGAAGGTATGTTTGTAATTATTCGATGTTTGTCTTGGGACAACACGCCCAAGACAGTGGTATACCCTCGGCATTTGTACATATTCCCAGAACCTATGCATTGAAGTCGGGCTTGGCTTGGTTAGAGCAATTGCTTAAAGATCTGGGGCTAAATACAGTTCAGCCTTGCGCGCAAGAATCTGATCGAAGCGGGCTTCCAGAGCAGGATTAACACCTCGTAACCCCACGCCAACCTGTTCTGCCCAGTCAAAATAGTCCAATCGGCGCGACAGGGACCAATCGGCAGGGGGGTGAGCCAAAATATCTTGAAGATTGCAAATTTTATCTGCGAGCTTGATTTGCTTGGCTTTGGGGTTTAAATGGGAGGCATGTTGAATTTGTAATCTTTTGCGTTCGTCTTTGGGCAGAGATTTGTCGTCACTGACCGCTTGAACCAGGCTGCAAATTTCGTCTCCAAAGGCCATTGCCAATTCGGAGCTTGTGGTTGAGGTGTCTTCTAAGGTGTCATGTAGGAGTGCTGCCATAATCAAAGCAGAATCGCGCACCCCACCGAGATCGGTAAGTAGGTAAGCGACTTCAATCGGATGATTGAGATAGGGCGTTAAACCATCTTTGCGCAATTGACCTGCATGTTTTTGGGCAGAAAAATGCAGCACACGGCTCCAAAGTGCAATATCCATGGGTGTTTTACTTGTTGTTCTATTGGCTGTACAGGTTCTAGGCGGGCACTTTGGCCTTGAGTGCTTGTCCACCCAATAATTCAGAGAAAGCCTCTCCCAAAACCCGATCACCTTCTTCACCACCGGGCAAAGGCAATTCCCGCTGAGACAGGTACCAGCCAAACAACATTTCTGTCATTTCGATCGAAGTCGGGTGCTGGTCTGTGACAGGAATGCTGTCCAGCCAGTGGAGACTGCGATTGCAAATCTGAAATCGCAGCCCTTCGGGTGTCATAAAAAAATCAGGTGAGGTTTTTCGGTTCATATTCGTCATCCCATATTTGTCCAAAACTCGTCCAAAACTCAGTTAACTTTCAGCTATACCCCTTATTGTAACAGAGAGCGTAGTCAAAATGTAGCACAAACTTTAAAAATAGAGTCGTTTTTGGGGGTCCTGAAATAGCCCAGATTTTTGATTAATTCAAGGCCCTTTTTGTTTTTTGGGGTCAGAAAAATCTGCTATGCGGCTATAATATTTCCCGACCCCCTATTTATGCGCTTGTATGCTATCCGTGGAGGATTTTGTGTCTCAAATTTCGTCATCCCGGCAGACTTTCCAGACTTTCATTGCAGATAAACGGCTGACCCGCCAAGAAGTTCAAACCCTCCAACAGGCCTATCATAAAGAAAATCCCCAGGCGACTGAAGCCCAATTTGAAAAGTGGATGGCAGATAGCCTGACAGGCAAAACAGGCAGTCAAGATGCACTGGCGACGCTGCAGCAACTGAAATCCGGCAAAAGTGATTCGGTTTTGCTCTTCTTTGAAGACAACGCTCCCGAACCCCCCAAAGGCAAAGCCGCTCCGGTTCAGGTTCGGGTTGAAGGGTTGCAGCTCACTGACAAAAATGGCTTTGAACAGCGCAGTCTCGATGACCTGACAGGTTCAATAAAAAAAGTCGATGTCACCCTTTCCCATGATTTTGTCCAACAAATTGCCCAAGGGGTGGTCGATGCCTTGCCTTTTGGCAAACACAAAGCAGAAGTGACCTATGTCGCCGGCAAAGACGGCGGGTCTGGTCACCATCAAATTCGCGTGGGTGGCTTTCATATCGCAGATTTGCGCAGTGATAAAGGCCGCCTGTTTTTGGAATATGGCTCTCAACCGCAGCCAGGAATGGTAGCTCCACGTTTGGACCAGACACCGGATCTGATCACCCAAAGCCTTTCTCAGGCTTGGAATTGGGTTGGCGAGCAGGCCAATAACGCTTTTGATGCGACAGTGGCCAGTGTCGGTCAGGATCCCAAAGCGGTCAGGCAATCGATTTCAGACACAGTGGATGGCGCCGTTGATTGGAGCCGCGACAAGGCTGCTGAAGGTGTGGCCTGGGCTGTTGGCATGAAACCCGAGGATATGCGAAAGATTTTTGAAAACGGCAAATTACAGGTGGATGCTGGTTCGGGGATTCAAAGTGATATCGATTTGGACTGGGACAGTGAGCAGAATCGGGTGTATATTAACCCTGGCAATTTGAGCTTGAATGGCAAAGATCTGGCGGGAGCAGGCAGTATCTTAGAGGGTTCACGGGTGACATTGACCCCCGAAAAGCCCCAATTGGAAATTTTGCCCGACGGAAGGGTGCGTATTTCGAGTGAAAATGCGGGATTAAGTGGCGGCACGGGCCCAGAAAGCCCCGCAGCCGATACCCCTGACATGGCCAAACTCCGTCCTACAGACGCTCCCCCTGATCGCCTGACCCTCAACAGTGCCGAAGCCGAAATTCGCAGCGACGGCCAACGCACCTCGCTGGAAGTGACCGAAGCCGAAGGCACACTCCAAGCGGCGGGGGTCTTGACCGATGAACGGATTCAGGTCTTGAAAAAACAGATCGATGATGCCCTCGCTGCCGTGGATAAAAAACTGGCAGAATACGGGATTGACCGGGCCAGTTTGGCGAAAATTTTCAGCCAAGTACCCTCAGATTTACTCAAGTCCTTGCTCAGTTCCACCAATCAAGGTGAGTTGGCCAAGACAGCGGCCAATTTAGGCATTGATCCCACCCAATTGGGGCAATTTGTGGCTTTTTTACAAGAACAACCCGTACAAGGCTTGCTGGGTGATTTACAAAAACTAACGGGAACATTGGCCAGCAATACCCAATTGCAGGGCAATTTATCGTTTAAATTGGACCGTCTCAATCTCGAGAGCAGCAGCCAAGGGCTTTTGCTGCAACTCCAAGGACTCGATCTCAAAGCCTTGATCAGCAGCAAGACCCCCTCAGGAACACAAGCCGAAACCAGCGTGAGCGCCCAACTGACCAGTGGGGCACTCTCCAGCTCAGACAATACGCCACCCCAGCTCAAGACCGGTCAGGCAAAGATGGCACTTGAGGCCACCATCAGCGAAGCTCAGCCACCGTTTGAAACCCGTCTCCAGGCCTTTGTCCAAGATTTAAATGGGCGCAGCAACCCCAAAGCCTACCTCACACCCAAAGGGATTACCCCTGGGCGTTCGGGTCTGACGATCCAAACGGTCAAAGACCTGTTGGGCAAACTCACCCCTGCAGAGTGGCAACGGGTGGCCAGTGGCGACGATAAGTCTGTACAAAGCTTGGCTGCCGAGAAAAATTTGCAACCCAATTATTTGTTGTATATGCGCAAATACTTTCAAGATCAGGGTATGAATGCACCTGAACAGAGCAAAGTCACAGCCACTGCTGGTTTGCAAGCATTTAGCCACAGTGCCAGTGAAACCGGGATTGAAAAGCCAGAGGCATCTCTACGGGTAACCACCAGCGCCAATGGCCAGGTCACTTCTGAAGCGGGAGCCTCACTCAGTGCCACTGAAGTCAAGCTCAATCCCAAGGAAGCAGCGATTCAAGCTGCCGCAAAATTAATGGGGTTTCGGATTGAAATGGCCCAAAAACCGGCCAAAGAATTGCTTACACCCCAGGGCCTCAGCGCAGGGAAAACCGGGCTGAGTTACGAAACCGTGAGGGGCATCATGGCCAAGGTCACGGATGCGGAGTGGCGGGCGCTGGCCAAAATGGAGCCGCCGGCCCGCAGTGAATTTGCCCAACGCAAAGGTATTCAGCCCAATTATCTGGACTATCTGCGCGATTATTTTCAGAAAAATGGCATGTTACCCGCAGCGGCTGTGGCGAGCCACGTTCAGCTTGAAGCGGATGCCAAGGTACGTCGCAGCGAGGGTACCACCAGCAGTCAGGTCAGTGCTGAAGCGACACGCGTTTCAGCGTCTCCCGAAATGATTGCGGCTCAAGGCATTGAGGCCCAGGGCAAACTCGATACCCCCGGCGCTGATGTCGCGGTCAAACTCAGCCAAGGTACGCTGGGTGCCAGCGCAGAGCGAATCATGGCTTCGGGCCAACTCGGCCCAGCCACTGTCACGACTGAAAACGGCAAGTTTACTGTGAATCAGGGGCAAATTTGGGGAGCCGCGACCCCCGATGCCGGCCTGGCAGTGGATGCAAAGGCGGATTGGAGCTTGGATACCCGGGGTGAAAAGGCCCGAACCCAGCTCAACGGAAATACGCATTTGGCCATTGGCGAGGGCGAGTTGCAGGGCTCAGAGACCACCCAATTGGGCGGGACCTCTCGCATCAAATCCGATGAATTGATGCGCTTGGCCAAAAATCACCCGGATTTACAGGCCTTTCTCAAATTGCTGGGTACGCAATTCCGTTTAAACAATGAATCTGTCACGGTCGCTCTCAAAGACAGCAGCCTGATCACCGGAGACAAAGGCAAGGTCAATTACGACCTGCAATTGGGCGTGCAAAAGGTTGAAACCAGCCTCGGCCCCATGGACGTGCAAGTGCGGGCCGCCAATCAGGGAGTGAGCGGAAATGTCACCTTTTCGCCCAATCAAATGGCTGTGGCCTGGATCAATGGATTGGTCTCTGAGGCCCTCAAAAAACCCACCCAAACCACTCTCAATCAGGGCCGGATCGAAGTGAAATTTGATCACTCGGTGGTAAGTGATATTGTGATCGGTGCCCGCATCACAGGTGATCAGGTGGAAATCAAAGTCGATCAGGCCAAACTCTTTGGTTTCCTCGATCTGGACTTTATTCGCGGCAGCGCCCGAGACACGGTACTCGAACAATTGCAAAAAATGAGGATCAGCCGTGCCAGTGGCAAAGGAGAAACCACGGTTACCCTGCCGGTACAGGCCTTGATGGCACAGGCTTTGGGCCCAGAAGCAGCGGGCCGCACCACCCTCAAACCGACTTTGGGCAGCGATAACCGCCTGCGTGTTGCATTTGATTACCGCCCCTAAATAGAAATAACGGCATCTTTAACAGAATCACCGGCTCTTCCCAATCAGAGCAGTCTTGCGTATCCTGAAGAAAAAAGCGGGAGTGGCCCCATGTTCAAATCTCAGTTGCATAAGTTGTTTGGAACCGGATTGAGTCTGTGTGCCAGTCTCTGCCTGAGTTTGCCTGCAAGTGCACTCTCGCCTTTGCCTCCCCCCAACCCCTTGAAACAAGAGGCCTTGCACAATTTTCAGCAATATTTGCGCATGGATACCAGCAATCCGCCGGGCAATGAATTGCCCGCTGCGCGCTTTCTCAAAGCCCTGTTAGACAAAGAGGGGATCGAAAACCAGCTCTTTGAACTCGGTCCGGAAAATGGCAAAAATCGGGCCAATCTCTACGCCATTTTGCGCGGCGATGACAGCCGCAAACCCCTGGTGTTTTTGCACCATATGGATGTCGTCCCAGCTGATCCACAGTTCTGGGCTTTTCCGCCTTTTTCGGGGCAAATCGATAAAGGTTTTGTCTATGGTCGGGGAGCCATTGATGTCAAAGGCAAAGGCATGGTCGATCTCTATACCCTGATTCGGCTCAAACGGGAAAAACAGCCCCTCAAACGCGACCTGATCTTTTTGGCCGTGGCCGATGAAGAGGTCAATTCATCGGGCTCGCGCTGGATGATTCAAAACAAACCCGAGCTGATTCGCGATGCTGAATTTCTGATTGATGAAGGCAAAACCGTGACCGAAGACGACACTGGCAAAGCCCTGTATGCCATGGTGGGTATTGGCGAGAAATCCCCGCTCTGGCTCAAGCTGAGTTTCTTTGGCACCCCCGGCCATGCCTCGGTCCCCATGGCTGACAATGCTGTCAACCGGGCCCTGCACGCCGCCCAGAAAATTCTGGCCTACAGCCAGGAAATTCCCTTTGAAGTATTGCCAGGACTGGCTGAGAGCCTGCGCCTGCAATATCCCGGCGACGTCACCCGCTTACCAGGCTACCAAAAGGACATGGCCAACTCACTCAAAAACCCAGTCTTTCTCAAGGCCCTGGCCGAGAACCCTGAAATCAACGCCATGTTGCGCAACACCATTTCGATTACCGGCATGCGCGGCAGCGACAAAACCAATATTATTCCCAATGCGGCCAGTTTAAGCCTCGATTGCCGACTCTTACCTGGGCAAGACAAAGAGCGCTTTCTGCAAAAATTGCGCGAAGTCATTGGGGACACGACGGTCAAAATTGAAATTGAAGAATATTATCAGTCGCTCTATTCTCCTGCCGACACCGTTTACTTCAGGAGTTTGGAGCGGGTCTTGCACCGCCACTATCCTGGCCTGCCTGTGGTGCCCACCATCTTTACGTCTTCAACCGACAGCTCGCTTTACCGCGCATTGGGCCTCAAGGTCTATGGCTTTGAAGCCTACCGCGTGGACGAAGCCACCGCCACACGGGCCCATGGCAACGATGAGCGTCTGGGCGTGGCAGGTTTTTTCTGGGGCTTGGACTTTTTACATGAACTGGTGCTCGACCTCAACCGCTGAAAAGGTGTTAAGAACATCCTGTCTTTGGGTATAAAATCAGAACAGTGGTTTTTGTTTGGAACTGGAAAAGACCCAAACCTAAACAAAATTTAAACCAATCCTGTGTTTCTGTGCGCAAGATCAGAAGCCAGCTGTGCCATAATTTGCTTAACGACTTAAATTACCCTCAGAAGCGGAGACACGCGGCATGGTTCAAACCAACAATCAACCGATCAGACTGACGGTGCCTACCCAGGTCCCGACATCGGTTCCGCGTCCTGTTCCCCGCCCCACCACAGCAACCCCCACCAACGTGCCATTGCCCCCCGTCCGCCCCAGCGATGCAGCCACGCTGGGTGCCGCCCGTGGCACAGCCCAAGCCAGTTTTGATCTGGGTATTTCAGAAGGACCCAAATGGACCCAAAATCAAAAAGATGCCATTGTGGCTGGTTTTCGGGCTGGACTCCACCAAAACGGCATCACCGTTGACGAGATCAACCAAGTTCTGCAGCGCAATGGCATGGGCCACTTACAAATCAGCGAGCAGAGCATTCAAGACCCCGCCAATGCCGATGAAATAATCAAAATCCAAAAAGCCCTCGACAGCCGCCTAAACCACCCCGATTTGAAAGCCCTCGGACAAGGCAATGCCTTGATCACCGCCAAAGATGGCCAATTTGGCAAAGGCACTGTGGCCGCTGTGGCTGCTCTGCGCGACAGCTACCGAGGAGAACCTGTGCAGGTGCCCGTGACCGCCATTAAACAGGAGACCCGCACCGGCTGTTACCGCGCCTCTGAGGCCATGATGTACAACGCCATTCACGGCAAAGACGGCACCCCCGACGCCTATACCGAATTTGATGCCCGCGACCGCGTGCGCGACGGGGATATGGAAAAAGAAAACGCCTATGTCGCAGGCAAAGAAAGTGCCTCAGGCCGCGTCACCGTCAACAAAACCAATGCAAAGAAAATGCTCGACACCCTCGATGCCGAACTCAACGCCGGCCGCCCCGCGATTGTGGGCGTGAGCTACCGCAAACAAGATGGCAAAGAGTACAACGAGGGGATTACCGACCACTTTGTTTTGATCACAGGTCGCGGCCAAGACGAAGCGGGCACCTATTACACCTTTAACGATCCCGCCCAAGGTGGCACCCACAAACTGCGCCTTGACCCCCAAACAGGCCGCCTCTCCGGCAAAGGGGACATGGTCGGCACCTATGATGTGACCATGATGCACACCGCCGCTGTGACAGATGCAGCCACCGTCGATCGCTATAAAAAGACAGGCAAGGTCTTACACAGCCAAGGCCAACGCAGCAGCGAAATTGGTCAGATTCAAAAACAACTCACGGCTTTGGGCTTCGACACCAAAGGCACCACGGGCGCTTACGGTCCTGGCACCACCGCTGCGGTCAAAGCCTTTCAGACGGCCCACAATTTGCCAGCCACCGGCAGCACAATCGACACCCACACCCGTGCAGCCCTCAAAGCCGCCTATTTGGAGCATCAGCGCAGCCGTCCCACCGAAGTCATGTTTAAAAAAGGTGACTTTAACGCGGATATCGGTGCCCTGCAAAAGAAATTGACCCACCTGGGTTTTAATACCAAAGGCAGCAACGGCCAATTTGGCCCTGGCACTGAAGCGGCTGTCAAAGCCTTCCAAACCCAACATGGCCTGGAGCCCAACGGCAAAATCGACAACCAGACCTATTTCAAACTCTTGGAACTGGCGCCTTAGATCCCATAAATCGCTTAGGTCGCTTAGGTCGCTAAAGGCGGTCCGCCACTCAGCGGGCCTGTCTGTTTCTGTTGGTTTTGCTGGATTTTGCGCTCAGCCAGCTTTTGGGCCTTTTCCATCAGGGCGTGAACCGTGGCAGGTTGGGGATCATGGGTATCAAATATGACCGAAAAATCGCCCACTTCCAAGGCCAAATACAGCGGCTTGGGTACGTCTTCAAAGAGTTCGGGGCGCTCCAAGAGTTTTTCCAGGGTATCGCCGTGCACCAGCCCATTGGCCGAGCGGTAAATCACCTCTGAACCCGGGCGAATATTCACGGCATAGTCCAGGTATTTGAGCAATTTGATGGAGAGCTGGCGTATGCCCTCTTTGCTCATAAAACCGAGATGGCCGTCTTCTTTGAGTTTTTCGAGAATGCGATCTTGCAAAGGCCGCTCGGTGGTGACAGGCACATTTTGTTTGGCGGCGGCAATTTGGTCGTTGAGGTTTTCTCGGGTGCAGTTTTGCACGTAGATCACCAGCGAGCGGCCATCTTCAAGTTCGAGCGAGATATACGCCCCCTGCTGAATTTTGGCCTCGTAACGCTCAGGAAAATCGTAAAACGAATTGAGGGGAATGCCTTTGACCAAGCCGGTTTCAGTCTTGTAGATAATTTCCGAACCCTGATGGCTTTCAGCCCAGTAGAGCCATTTGACCACCCCAGGCTCCAGCGCACCGTGGCCCGATTCATTTAAAAAATCCAGGCTGCCCCGCTCTTGCAATTTTTGTTTGGCGACTTGGGCGGCAGCGTCCCAACCAGAGAGATCCCCTGTGCCTGTGCCAAGTTGAGGACCGTGGTCAGATTCCTGAAAAGAGGATGAAACCATGCGCGACTGTTTCCTTCCCGCGTTAGAATACAATTATATGTATTATACCCTCCTTTTTCTGACCGTCTTCTTCTTCTCTGGTATCGTGTCCGGTATCATGGCTGGCACCCGGGAATTTTCTCTGCCAGCTCAGGCCCAAACACAGGCCCAAACACAGGCTCCAACACAAACCCAGTCGCTGACATCAAAACCCGCGCAGCATTGTCCCTTAAGCCTCAACCAACGCCTGGAATTGCAGATTGCAGAATTCAGCTGGCAAGCGCTGCTCAATCGGCCTTTGCCGCTCTGGCCCGGTTTTGCTCCCCAGGATTTGCCGCTCAAATTAACGGATTCCAATTGTGACTGGCTCTTGACCAATGCGGATCCCCCTGCCAATAGCCTGTCTCTGCCAGATATTAAACGGGTGTTTGCACTTTCACCACTTTCTGCGCTTTCGGAGCCAGCGCCAGGTTTAGATCGCTTAACAGAAACGCGGCTAACCCCCTTGCTTGAAACCGCACAGCAGGATTTACCGGTTTTTTGCCGTCCCCTGGCTTCGGCCTTTCGTGCTTGGGGAAATTCTACGGGTCTGGTCTCAGTGGCGGCGCTAGAGGCCCTGAATGGCCTCTCCAGTGCGCAGACAGGCACATGGCAGCGGGAGTTAATGGCTTTGGAGCGCGCCTTGCAGGCCGGAGATAAGTCCCTGCGCCAGGAATGGATTCAGCTCTTTTTGGCGAGTCGCAGCCAGCGGCAAGGTTTAAAAGACCGCATGGATTTGAGCGAGGCGGGCCAAATCGAGACGGATTTGGAACGGATTTTGGGTCTAGAAAGCTGGCTCTGTCTGCGTCAGGAAGAGAGCTTGAACCAAAGTGAATTGCCCGAAGAGTTGCAACATTTGGGCCTCTTTCGCAACCCTGTCGCGCTTTTCAACACGCTTTTTGACCGCTCACAGCAGGGTCTGACCGAAATTGAGCGTCTGCGCCACGCTGGGCTTTTGCAGGTTTTGCTGCTCGAACAGATCTATCCAGACTGGCAAAAGCGAATTGGGGAAAAGTCATTTGGGGCATTGCTCTCGTCTTGGAGCGGTTACACACCCAAACAGGGAGCACAATTGGCCTTGGTTTTGGCCCAGCGCTTCCCTGAGAAACAGATCAAAGCCGCAGATCCCCACAGTTTCGAAAAACAAAACGGCTTTCTGATCGCGCTAGAACTGAATCACGAAGATGTCAATCTGCTGCCAAAACAGGTTTTGGGGCTTTCGTCTGATCAGTTTTTGCTTTTGCCTGGTTCTCAGGTGCAAATTCGCCATGCTTCACTTTGGGGAGATTTACAGGGCCTGATCCGGGTCACCAATTTGCCTGCTGGGCGGCTGCGGCTGGAGTTTGTGGTGCCTTTGCGATCTTATCTGCACTTGAGCCCGGCACTGCAAGCAGGCCCGGCCTGTGAAGATCTGACGCTAGAAACCCCTGCATTTTCGCTCTGGGGCCGCTGTCTGAGCGGCAAGAGCGACTTGCAGGGGTCTGCGTACTTTTTACGTTTGCCCAGTTAAAAGGCTTGGGTCGACTTAGTCGGGCTTGTTTGCGCTGATCTTCTCAGCCTGGCTCACAAGTGAGATAAAGTCCTTGCGGTAGCCCTGGGTGTCGTTGCCTTTGGCTTTTTCAGCCAAAAGTCGGGTTTGGGCCAAGGTCCAATCGCCTTTATAGGCCGAACCCCGCAAGACCTGGCCAAATCCTGCTACCGCTGCAGAAAAGCGGAAGTCATCGCTGGTTTTGCTCAGGGGCAAACTGGCATCTTTGACCACTTTTTCGATCAATTGGCTCTTGTCTTGGTTGGGCTGTTTGTAGCGCAGTTTGAGATTCAGCAATTCATCGCTGTTTTGGGCGGTTTGTTTGACCTGGGTCTGCTGGTAGCGCAGATCGTTGGCATTGCCACTGCCAACCCCGGTTGGAATCACTTCATAAAGGGCCGTCACGCTGTGGCCAGCCCCAAGTTCGCCCGCGTCTTTGGCGTCATTGTCAAAGTCTTCGGCACGCAGAAGGCGGTTTTCGTAGCCAATCAGGCGGTACTGGGCCACTTTGGCGGGGTTAAATTCCAATTGCAATTTGACGTCTTTGGCCAGGGTCAACAGGGTGCCGCCCAATTGCTGCACCAGCACTTTTTTGGCCTCCATCAGGCTGTCAATATACGCATAATTGCCATTGCCTGCGTCTGCCAGTTTTTCCATTTTGGAATCTTTGTAATTGCCCATGCCAAAGCCCAAGACGGTTAAAAAGACCCCGCCTTTGCGTTTCTCTTCGATCATGCGCACGAGTTCGCCATCACTGGAGGGGCCGACATTAAAATCGCCATCGGTGGCCAAAATGACACGGTTATTGCCATTCTGTTTGAAGTGTTTGCGTGCCAATTCGTAGGCCAATTGAATCCCCTCTGAACCTGCGGTGGAGCCACCGGCCTGTAGATTCTCAAGCGCGTCGATGATCTTGGCTTTGTTGGCCCCGCTGGTGGGGGGCAGCACCTGTCCGGCAGCCCCGGCGTAGACCACAATCGAAACGCTGTCTTGTTCCCGCAATTCGTCGATCAACAGGCGCAGGGATTTTTTCAGCAGAGGCAGTTTGTTGTCGTTTTCCATCGAACCTGAGACATCCAGCAAAAAGACCAGATTATTGGGGGGTGTCTGTTTGAGATTCAGGCGCTTGGCCTGCAGACCCACATGTAAGAGTTTGTGTTTGGTATTCCAAGGGCAGTCGGAGATTTCAGTGACCAGCGAAAAGGGGTGTTCACTTTGGGGATCAGGGTAGTTATATTCAAAATAATTGATCATCTCTTCGATTCTGACGGCATCTTGGGGAGGTAAATTGCCCTGTTGGATAAAGCGCCGCACATTGCTGTAAGCAGCGGTATCTACATCAATTGAAAAGGTCGAAAGGGGATTTTTTAAGGCTTCAAGAAAGGGATTCTCAGCAATTTTGTCGTAACCTTCGGTGTTAAATTCTTTATCTGTTGGGGTCAGATCTTGGGGGGCCTGTCTCAAAACAGGGCTTTCATTCGCTTTGCCACCCGTCACCATGCCAGTGGCGACCGGTTTATTGGCCAGGGCTTCGGCTTTGAGTTTGCGGGGGGGAGCGGGGGCCTGAAGGTTCATCAGTTTTTTTTCGTCATCAGACTCTTCGGTTGTTTGTGGATCGGCCTTGGGAGGCGCTGTTTGGGTTTTGTCGGCGATCTGTGACCCCTCTTGGTTGGCATAACAGCTGCTCAGGAGCAGCAAGAGGGTCAGGCTCAAACTCAGGCTGGCTTTAAACGGGACTTTGAAAGAGATGGATTTGCGATTCATGGTGAACTTCCTCCGGGGTGGTTTGATTCAAAGACACAGGGTCCCCCGGAGGTGTTCAATCCCGAGAATTGCCTGCTGGGTCCGAAAGTCGGGAAAGGGCCTGAACATCGTAGTGATCATCTGTTGCTTGCAAAAAAGGCAGCGCTGAGGCACTTAAGAGCACCCGCTTGAAGCTGGGATCGGCAGGGTCATAATGGACTTCTCCGCCCAATTGAGACCAGGCCCCCTGGAATTTGATTCGCCCATCAGCGGCTTTAACGGTGAGGGTATAGTTCTGGGCAGCCCGTGTGGGAGTGCAAAGTTTTGCGCCTGGATAGCCCGCTGGGGCCTGTGTGCAGGATTCAAGCGTGTCAGCCATGCCGCCGGCGATATCGAGGCTGTGGGTTTTGAGCAACATTGGTTCGCTAAAAGTCAAAGCAAAGGCCAAAGCACGCATAGGCAGGTCTAATTGAAGCACTTTCTCCAAGCGCGGAGGGGTAGTGTCTGCCTGAACCTCAAAGGCCAAAGCCTCTTCAAAGTCGCCATCGGTGAGTTTGAAATGTTTTTCGCTGCGGGCCACGCCACTTTTGTCTTTTATATCGCGCTGGTGTTTGCCAAATGAATCGAAAGCCAGGGTATAGATCGGCAACTTGGCAGGATCTTTGTCTGTGGGCAGGGCTTTGCCGGGTTTAAAGGCAAAGGTCGCTTGGGTGTCGTCGGCATTCCAGGTGATATCAAAGGCCGAGCTGTCGAAGATGGTCGTGCCTGTTTGGTATTGGTTGAGATTGCCGTATCTCGGAAGTGTTTCACCGGTCTTGAATGCGTCTGGCTGGTATTCTCTCTGGATTGGGACTGTGCCATTAAAGGTATCCCCTCCAGACTGAGCATCGACTGAGATTTTTCCCGACACAAAACTGCGAATCGCAAAATTGTTTTCAACCCCCTGATGATCCATGGGCTCAGAAAAAGTCAGCACAAAAGCGTTATTGGGAGCCACATTTCTTTGACTGCGACTGGGCAGGGCCATGGTTACTTCGGGTTTGTCGCTGAGTGTATTGTATGAGGCAGAGAAACCGCTGGCTGTTGCCACATCTGCACCAAAGTCATAACGATTTGCATTAGGATCACTTTTGCCAGGTGATTTTACAATTTCTATTCTTCTTCTGGTTGTATAACCTATCTTTGAAGCAATTATTTCAACTTGATAACCTACTGGTATATCGACTAAACGAAAAATTCCATCAGTCGATATGGTCTCTTTAGAAAACTGAAAACGATTATTAATTAACCGAACAAGAACTTTTGTTCCAGCTAATAAATGTTGAGAATCAGAATAGATCTTTCCAAAAATGATGTTTTTTTCTATTGAACCTGTATAAGTAATTCCATCGTAACAGTCCTGATATGTCCAAAGATCAATCATTTCGATCTCTGGGCAAGGTTTTATAGACTTAATGGGTTCTGGTAATAGAGGACGCAGATCCCACTCCTGAGCCAAATAGCCAATGAGTCGATGATTCCGATCGAAAGATTCATACCCCAATTTATGGATCCCCCAACTCATTTGAGAAATATCCATTTGATACTGGCTGGTTTTTAATTGATCTTTTACCAATTCGCCATCGAGAAAGAGCTTGTAATATGCTGCACCCGGGATGGGTGGCCAACTGATGTGATAAAGATTTCCGGTCTCCCGTTTAATGACAATATCTGCAGCTCTTTGCTCAAATGACCGGTTATCAGGAGAGGCTGCTGAATTTGTCGGGATAGAGGCTGGTTGCGGCTGTAAAGTGCTCGACTGGCAAGCAAAAAGGCTGAAATAAAGTAAGAACGAAATGGATTTGCGTAATGATAGACCCGTCTTCATGGTTTGAACTCCATTCATGGAATAATCAAGTCCGCCTGCCTAAAATTCTGATCCACAGAATTGCCTGCAGGATCCACCAACCAGCCTGATACTGTTATTTTGAGCTGATCACCAGACTCAAACGGCGGGCTTTTAGGCCCAGGCATTAATTGTACTGTCTGAAAACGGGGGTCCCAGGGAGCGTAGTGGGCCTCTCCGCCAATTTGGGCCCAGGTACCTGAATATGTCAGGTTTCCCATCCTGTCTCGCACTTCAAGTGTATAGTTTTGGGCGGCATGGGCTGCCGTCACCCCAAGCGAGAGATCGGGATAACCTGCAGGGGCCTGTGCTTGTGCCAGGCTCCCAAAACCCAATCCTCCTGCAAGGGACAGGTTGGTTGTGGCAATCAACAGTGGCTCACTGAATTCCAACAGTAATTGGGGGAGCGAATCCAAAGCATTGAATAGGCGCAAACTGTTCAGTCGCGGGGCTTGGGTATCGGGCAAAATTTCAAATTTGTAACCAATTTCAAAATCCCCATTAGTGAGCTTAAACGGGGCTATTTTGCGTGTATTTCCTTGTTTGTCCGTAATTCCCACGGGTTCACCAGCAAGATTGACAAAAGAAAGATGGTAGCTGAGTGCCTTTTGATTTCTGCCAACACAAGGCAAGCGTTTGCCCTCCTTAAAGCGCAAAGTGACCACCGTGTCATCGACATTCCAAGTATAATCAAAAGCTGCATGATCCCAGATCGGGGTGTTTTGGGAGAATTCACCAGGGTTCTCTTGTCCCTTAAATGTCACAGGCAGGTGTCGCTGATCGGTGCTAAATTTAATGGGTGTATAGGCACGCAAGGACAAGCCTGTTTCGACACTCCTGCGATCCATGGGTTCTGAAAACCGCAAGGTGAATAGGGTGTCAGCAGGAACATTACTACCATTGCGGCTGGGGTAGACTTGAATGATTTCAGGTCGGATGCTCAAGCCGTTGTAAGACGTTGAGTGGGCACTGGCAAACGTGTGTGGCGTACCGAAATCGACCCGGTAGGGTGTCGAGGGATCTTCTTTGTAAATACTGGTTTTGTCGGTTGTTTCACGGGGAGTATACCCTGGTTTTGTGGCCTTTAATTTGACTTGAATGCCAAGCGGAACCTGGGTTATCTTGTATTTTCCATTCACTGTTTGGGTTGAGCCCAAAAAGGGAACGTCGGGATGGTTACTTTGAACCGTGATTTGAACTCCATCCAGAAGTTGGTGATTGTCATCATAAACCCAGCCTTCGATAATTTCATGGTGATCTTGTCTCACGGGTGGGTTTTCAGACGCTAACGCAGAGGGTTGTGGTGTGGGTCGTGGCAAAACAGCCGTTGGCGTGGGACTGGCAAAAATTGTTGGTAAAACAGACGTGCTGGGATAGGGGCTGGGCTCTGGCAGAACAACTTGCGTTGTGCAAGCGCATAAGCTGCTCAAACCCAGTGCCAGAAAAAAAACGCTTGAGACTGTCTTGTGATTCTGCGGACTCATGGAATCAATACCTTCAAGGGAGTTTGGCTGTTTGAAATTGAATTGCCTGCCGGGTCAACAATATCATGATTGGCCGTGATTTCAACTTGGGCTCCTGAAACAAAAGGTGGGTGAACCGAGTTGGAACTAAGTAAAATAGTTCTAAAACTGGCATCCCCATTTGCATAACTCGCCTCTCCTCCCAAATCCTTCCAAGCTCCTTGATAGCTGACTGTTCCATTCGTTGCTGTGACTTTCACCTGAAAATTTTCTGCCGCCTTGCTGGCAGTACAGACTTTGGCCCCCGGAAAACCTGCCGGGGCCTGTTTGCAAGAGGGCGGCTCATCGGCCATTCCCCCGGCAATATTTAAACTGTAAGTTTTAAGTAACATCGGCTCACTGAATTCGAGTAAAAATGTGGCTGTCTGGGGCGTTGCTCCTGCCCAATGGGCTGATTGCAAGGTCGGTGGAATTAAGTCAGGCAAAATGGAAAATTTATACGATTCTTCAAAGTCGCCATCGGTCAGTTTGAAGTGTTTCTCTTTGCGTTCGATGCCTGATTTGTCTTTGATTGTGCGGTTGTGATCTTTAAAGCTGTTAAAGGCGATATTGTAATCGGGGATTGACTTCGTATCTTTGTCTGTAGGCAGGGCCTTGCCGGGTTTAAAGGCAAAAGTTACTTGGGTATCGTCGGCATTCCAGCTGATATTAAAAGCAGAGCTGTCAAAGATCAGTGTGCTATTGCCTGTCAGAAAATTACTGGCGATGGTACCATTGCCTTTGACTGTGTGTGGGATTGGCGAATCGATGAGTCCGGGTGGCAAAGGACCAGCGTCAACAGTGAGAAGGCGGGAGTTGAAGCTGCGAATTGTAAAATTATCTTCCACTGACTGTCGGTCCATCGGTTCAGAAAAAAGCAGGGTGAAATCTGTTGTGGGAGAAACACCAGAACCATTGCGCTTGGGGTTTGAATCTATAACTTCGGGCTTATCACTCAAACCATTGTAAAAGGGGGAATTTTGAGTACGCTGTGACGGCGATTCAGCCCCAAAATCGTATTTATCTGGCGTGTAATCATCATGGCCGTCAATAACTTCAACTATTTTTCGGGTTGTATACCCCGGTTTTTCTGCGCTAAACTCCAATTGAACGCCTGTTGGCACATTCTTAAACGAATAGACACCGTTAACGGTTTTTAGAACTGTTCGGTACAGCACTTTTTCATTGAGAGAGCGAATTTGAATGCGCACATCGTTCAAAGGCTGACCAAGATCATCAAACACTTTGGCTTGACGGATACCCGAGCGCTCAATAACCCAAGGGTCTTCTGTGAGTTCCAAAACAGGGTTGAGATTTGGAGTGGGACTCGCAACAGGTGAATCAGATCTGATAGGTCTCTCGATTTTGGGCCAGATCCGTGAATCGGCAATTTCAATCGGCTTTTCCATAGTCTGAACAAATTTTCCCAAAGAATGACCAGACCGATCCAAGGCCTCATAAGCCAGTGTCTCTATTTTGCTTGTAAGTTCATTTAATTCAAGTGAGGCCTCAGGCTGAGTAAGGTTTTGTTGAACTATATGCCCATTCAGAAAGAGCTGGTAGCGAAACGCACCAAAAGCTTTTGGCCACTCCAGAGTGACTGTGCCTACTTTATTTGAGAAGATGGTAATGAACTCCGTCTTTACTGGAGGATACATTCTTGAGACATCCACAGATTGTTCAAACCTGCCCAGCGAT
>JBIKWL010000011.1:0-60132 GCA_044356335.1 Candidatus Sericytochromatia bacterium | reverse complement strand
TTCCTTTTTTGAGGCCAAATTTGTGACACTCTCCCTCTGTCTGATTACCGGCAATGCCCACAAACTGCGCGAAGCCCAGGCCCTGATGCCTGAAATCACGGGCTGGGCAATAGACCTGCCCGAAATCCAGCACTCAGAGCCCATGCCTGTGATCGAGGCCAAACTCCTGGCTGCGCTCGCTTTGGCGGGCGATCGCACGCGCTTGCTGGTCGAAGATACAGGCCTCTATTTGGCGGCTTTAAACGGTTTGCCCGGCCCGCTGATCAAGTGGTTTTTGGCACCCGGCAAACCCGGATTAAACGGCCTCTGGCAGATCGCCAGTGCATTGGGCGAGACAAAGGCCGAAGCCATCACGGTGATTGGCTATCTCGAAAAACAGGCAAGTGCTCTCAAGATTGCCTATTATACCGGCTCTATATCGGGCCAAATTGTGGCACCCCGGGGCGAAAAAGGCTTTGGCTGGGATGCCTTGTTTATGCCCGAGGGCAGCGACAAGACCTTTGCCGAGATGGATGCCGAGGAAAAAGCCCGGTTCAGTATGCGCGCATTGGCCCTGACACAGTTGCGCGAGAGCTTATTCACGGTTTAAATTTGAAGCGGTGGGTATTCTGAAAATAGCTAAGGCCGTTCTCTTGAAGCCCTTTTGCTGAAAAGCAAAAACCCAAACATAAGCAAACCTGTGATCATGTTACAATAAGGGTATATAAAGCCTATATTAAGGAACTTCTCCCATGTCTCAATTTAAAGGCGCAGACTTTTATCTGCTCGACGACCTACTTACCGAAGACGAAATCATGGTGCGCAACACCGTTCGGGATTTTGTCGAAGAAAAATTTAATCCCCTTGTTACCGAACATTTTCGCAATGGCACTTTTCCCCAAGAAATTATTCCCCAATTGGGTGAGCTTGGCCTGCTTGGCCCCTCGATTGAGGGCTATGGCTGTGCGGGACTGAATGCCGTTGCCTACGGTCTGATTTGCCAAGAACTGGAACGCGGCGACAGTGGCCTGCGCAGTTTTGCTTCCGTGCAAAGCTCGCTGGTGATGTACCCGATCTACGCCTATGGCAGCGAAGAGCAAAAACAAAAATGGCTGCCCCAATTGGCCAAAGGCACCAAAATTGGTTGCTTTGGTTTGACCGAGCCCGATTTTGGCTCCAATCCGGGTGGGATGATCACCCGCGCCCGCCGCAAAGGGGATGGCTATGTCCTCAACGGCGCCAAAATGTGGATTACCAATGGCTCTGTGGCGGATATTGCAGTGATCTGGGCCAAAGACGACGACGATGAAATTCGCGGTTTCTTGGTTGAGTGCGACCGCCCCGGTTTCAAAGCCATCGATATCGAAGGCAAGTTCTCGCTGCGGGCTTCGGTCACCTCCGAACTCGTACTCGAAAATTGTGAAATTCCCCTCGAAAACGCCCTGCCTCTGGCTGTGGGTCTCAAGGCCCCGCTGGGCTGTCTGAGCCAAGCCCGTTATGGCATTGCTTGGGGTGCATTGGGTGCGGCCATGGCTTGTTATGACACGGCTCTGAGTTATGCCAAAAACCGGATTCAATTCGACAAACCGATTGCCAGTTTCCAATTGGTTCAGCAAAAACTCGTCACGATGGTAACTGAAATTACCAAAGGTCAGCTTTTGGCCTACCGTTTGGGCCAGCTCAAAGACCAAGGCAAAATTCGCCATCCGCAGATTTCCATGGCCAAAATGAACAATGTCAAAATTGCCTTGGATATTTCCCGCGTGGCCCGCGATATTTTGGGTGCCAACGGCATTGCCGATGAGTATCCGATCATGCGCCACATGAATAATCTGGAATCTGTGTTTACCTACGAAGGCACCCACGATATTCACTGCCTGACCATTGGCCGTGAGATCACGGGCATTGCTGCTTTCGAATAAAGATTGAGATTGGGAGTGCCTATGAAACCGTTTTTCAAGCCACTGCTTTTAGCAACTGCCGCCGCTTTTGCTGTATTAACGCTCTCGGCCCAGGCGCCCCTGCGCACTGCGCCTGAGCAGCAGAATCACGGCGCTGAAATCGATCCCCAATTGTTATTGGCCGCCAAAGACGCTTTGGAATTGTTAAAAAGCAAAGACGGGATTTTTGTCGATGTGCGCAGCCGCTTTGAATACAATGCCGAGCATATCCAAAATGCGATCAGCTTTCCCTACAAGGCCATTTCCATGACCAACCGCTTTCCCTTTCCCAAGGACAAAGAGCTGATCATGTACTGTGGCTGTCCCCATCACCTTTCGGGCATGAGTGCGGAAATCCTGAAAAAACAGGGCTATAGCCGGGTGAAGGTGATCAACGAAGGCTATTGGGGCTGGAAGCAAATGGGTTTCCCGATTGTTCAGGGGCCGCCCGAAGCGCTTAAACGCATTTCGCAGGCCATTGATGGCCGTCTGGTGGATGCCCGCCAACAGCCCTTGGCCTATCGCGATGTCTTTGTTGAGCATCTGCCAACGGGGCAGCTCGAAGCCACCCGCACCGATGCCCAAGGCCACTTTCGCATGCAATTGCACTTTGCCGCAGTGGCCCCCGGTGAAAAACTGGCGGTGGGACTCAGCCACAAAACCCTGGCTCGTTTGAGCCTGAGTGAAATGGAAAAGCCCCTGCTCTTGAGTATGCCGCTCGAAACGGCGCTTAAACCCTGAGCTTTTGGTCAGGGATTTTGCACGAGCGCTAGAAATTTGAGCCTGATTCGTTTATGATAGAGGCCAGAGGGATCTATGCTCCCCTGGCCTTTTGACTTGGTCTTTTGACTTTTTTTCTTTGGGCCGTTCATGTCGGGAGCAGACAACAGGAGGTTGATTCATGTCTTCTATTTCATTTGGTGGCCTGGCTTCTGGGCTCAATACCGATTCGATCATTCAGCAGTTGATTTCAATCGAAAGCCGGCCACTGGGACTTTTGTCTACCCAGCGCACGGCGTACCAGTCTCAAGCCTCGGCTTATAAAGATCTCAATACCCGTTTGAGTGCCTTGGAGAGCAAGGCCTTTTCGCTGACCCAGATCAGCTCTCTGATTTCGCGCAAAGCCACGTCTTCCAAAAGTGAGTCCCTGGTGGCGACAGCCAATGCCGATGCCGTGACCGGGGCTTACCAAATAGAGGTTTTGCAATTGGCCACAGCCACCCGCCTGCAAACCGGCACTGGGGTCGGCCAGGGCAACGGCCAAGGCGGGTTGGTGGACGTGACCACCGATTTTTCAAATGAAGCTGTTAGCTTGCTCAATAGCAATAACCGCCTCAAAGCGGATATCACAGAGGGTTCGTTTTTTGTCAACGGCCAGCAAATCACGGTTACCAACGCCTCGACCCTCAACACAATTCTGACAGATATTCAGACCGCCACTGGCGTGACGGGCGCGCTGAGCTTTGACGCTGCCAAAGGTGGACAGATCTTGCAGCTCAGCAGTGGCTCGCCGATTTCGGTCAGCACAGGCAGCAGCAATTTTTTAGAGGCCTTTAAGCTCGACAATGCCTCTTATGCTGCTGGCAATTTGAGCAGTACCGATGCGGTCAATGGCCTACAAGCAGGTCTTAACCTCGATGGCTCCGAAGGTGCCACCAATTTGTCGCAAGCAGTGGGTTCGGGTACCTTGACCCTGAATGGTGTCAATATTGCTTATAACGGTGCCAGCGACAGCCTCAATGATCTGGTTCAGCGCATCAACCAATCCAGTGCTGGAGTCAGTGCCTCGATTTCAAATCTGGGTGCAGGCAAAGTGGTTCTGACGAGCAAATCCACGGGTACCCAGGCCCTCAATTTTAGCGATAGTGGCAATTTATCTGCTGCTTTGGGTTTTTCTGCTGCCAATTCCCAGGTCTTGGGCGCTTCGGCTCAGATCAAGGTCGATGGCGGGGCTGTGCAGTTTTTTAACCGTAATTCGGGTATTCAGGCCGATGGCCTGACCGGTGTGACTCTGGATTTGCGGGAAGCCAATCCAGGCAATCCCTTTACGGTCACAATTACGGCTGATGCTGACGGTGCTGCCAGTGCCATGCAGGGCTTTGTCGATCAATTTAACAATGTGGTCAAACGCATCAACGAATTGACCGCTTATAACTCTGCCACCAAAGAAAAAGGAATTCTGCTTTCGGACTTTACCGTCAACAATGTCAAAGATCGCCTGTTTAAATTGGCATTTTCAACCGTCACAGGCCTAACCCAAGGGGCTGACCGTGGTTCCCTGTCTGAATTGGGTGTGAGTACCGGGGCCTTGGGCAGCACTCCCGGCACGACCTCCGAATTGCAATTTGACAGTGGCAAATTTAAAGCTGCGCTCGAAAATACACCCTCCCGGGTGGCTCAACTTTTGGGCGCCAGTGAGACCACGGAGGGCAACACGGGGGTGATGGCGAAGTTCAAAAGCTATCTCGACGGCCTGAGCAATGCCACAGGTGTCTTCAGCCAAAAAGAAAAAGTGGTCAATGGCCAAATTGAGCGCATCGACGATCGGATTGAGCGCCTGACCAGTCGCTTGGCCACGCGTCAGAAGATGCTCGAACAGCAATTTGCCAATATGGAAAAGGTTTTGTCGCGTTTGCAAACCCAGCAATCGGCTCTGAACAATTTAATTTCCAGCACGCAACAGCGGCGCTGATCTGCCCACTTAAGGACAACTTCTTTTACAGGCACTGTTCAGCCCCAATCCGCAGGCTTTTTGCCAATCTGTTTGGGCAGCAGCGCATTGTTTAAGCACTTTAAAAATATCCCCGCGATTGCGGAAATAGAGCCCTTTGGTGGGTTCGTTGGCAATCGCCTGGGTGTAATAGCTCAGGGCTTTGGTGTAATCTTTGCGGCGCTCGTAGAGATAGCCCAGATTGTTTTGGGGAGAGGCGTACTTCGGCGAAAATTCCAGGGCTTTGTTGTAGTATTCTTCTGCTTTGGTGCCATCGCCTTTGTCGTCGTAGGCCAGGCCCAAATTGTACCAAGCCGTGGCGTATTTGGGTGAGAGCCGAATCGCCTCTAAATAGTCAACGATGGCCAGATCATAATTTTTTTGGTTGTATTGGCACAGGCCGCGCAAATTGTAAGCTGAGGCGTATTCGGGTGAGCTTTGAATCGCCTGGTTCAGCGCCTCAATCGCCGCTGGGTAATTTTTCTGTTCGTTGAGAATCTCAGCTTTGTTGTAGGCGGGCAAAGCATAAGTGGGGAAGAGCCGCATGGCTCTGTCAAAGGCAGCCAGAGCCTCTTCGTTTTTGCCTTGCAAGCGGTAGACTTCGCCGAGATTATTATAGGGATATTTATAATCGGGTTTGAGCGCGATCGTGGCATTAAAATCTGCCAGGGCCTTGTCGTAAGCTTTGACCTGGATATACGAGAGCCCGCGGTTGTTGATTGAATCGACATGTTTGGGTTGCAGGGCCAGCATTTGGCCAAAGGCCTTGATCGCTGCTTGGTGGTAGTTCATTTGGGCGTAATTCCAGGCGATATTGTAATGGCTGAGGGGATAAGTGCTGGGCTGCAATTCCAAGACCCGTTTATAATCTGCGATGGCCTGGGCATGTTTTGCATTTTTGCCCCGGCAAAAACCCCGGCGAAACAGCATCTCCGCATCGTTGGGCAGGGTTTGCAGGGCCTTGTCGAAATAGACCTCAGCCAGGGCATATTGCTCTGCATCGTAATAACTATTGGCTTGGCTGCGGGCATCTTGGGCCGAACCGGGACGTGCTGTTGGTAGGGAGGAGGGAGAGGGACTGATGGCGACTGCCGCGGGAGGCTGACGCATTTCTTTCAGGCCCAAAAAGCCAGTCAGGGTCAGAGCCAGCCCAGCGACAATAAAGATTGGCATGCGGCTTTTGGGCAGCGGCACAGCTGCCGCTGTTTGGGTGAGGCTTTGGCGCGAGACCAGTTTTTCAAAGTCCTGTTTGAGCTCGATGGCTGAGGTGGGCCGTTTGTTTACATCGGGCTCCACCATGCGATCCAGCAATTTGGCGAATTCACCCGAAATATTGACATGGGGACGAAACTGAATTCTGAGTCCCTTTTTTTCAAATTGATCGGGTTCGCGGTGAGAGAGCAAAAAGATCAGACTCATGCCCAGAGCGTAGATATCTGAAGCTGGACCCGCATGGCCCTCCATTTGTTCAATCGGCATATAGCCAAAGGTACCCACCACTGTGGGGGTGCCTTCTTTGCGCATCAATGTCTCTTTGACTGCACCAAAATCGATTAAAAAAGCCCGCTGGTCTGCCGTTAACAAAAGATTGCCCGGTTTAATATCGCGGTGAATGATCGGCGGGGAAAAACCGTGGAGATAGCCCAAAACATCCAGGAGCTGAATGCCAATCTGTAAGACCTCTTTCTCGGTCAAAAAGCGGCCATTGCGAATCTGTTTTTCCAGGTTTTCGGCTTCGATCAGTTCATGTACCTGGTAATACTGCTTTTGGCCTTTGTCTTCCAGGGTCAAGGATTCAAAACAGCGGGGGATGTGGGGATGCCTCAAATTGATCAGCAATTTGGATTCACGCTCGAACAGCTCCAGCGACTTCCAGTCCTCCAGGGCCTGCAAGTTGAGGGCTTTTAAAGCGCACCAACGGCCACTTTTGCGATCTTTGGCCCGCCAGGTGGTTGCAAACCCACCCTGGCCCAATTCGCTGTGTAATTCAAATCGCTGATCGACAATCACAAGACTCATGTCTTGCTACTCTATCCAGAAAATGCTCACCAGCCAAGACCTGAGTTTAACCCGCCAAAAGCGGCGCAGGGGATGTTGTGACTTCAGGACCTGATCAATTTCATCGCTCAAAGCTTGGCGTCTCACGTCCAGCGGTTCTTTGGGCTCGGTGGAAGGCAAGTCCACTTCTTGCAAGGTGCTGGGGCCGACAGCCCCTTTCAGGGGATTCTGAAAGGATTTGGGCAGACGGCGAGACAAATCAAATTGTTTAACTTCACTGATAACTTTTTCCAGGGTGAGCGAACGCTTCATCGGGGATCTCCTTGAGCTGGCGGGTGGACATAGCTTCAGTCTAAAAGCGATCCGAGTCACATTTCAGTGACATCCATCGCGTTTCAGATTTATTTTTAGCGCCAAATCCGCATGAATCCTGTGCTTTGGCGGTTACTTGTGAGAGCAAATCACGCTTGTTGATCGTTATTGAACGCGCAATTTTTTAATAATAGCCAAACGAATGGGCATAAATTCAATAATTTTGAATAAATTGCTGGAATAAGTGTTATGCGGATCTTAATCCTTCAATCTCTGAGTGAGCTCCTGGCATGGGTGAAGGGCAATTCAATCAACAGGTTTATCTTCCGTTTTAGCACATCTCCCCAAAAGACCCGCAGGCCTTTTTGAATGCCTTGTCAGGTGGTGCAAACGTTGCCCGTCTTCGTTATACTGGTTAGGCTCCACTATCGAAGACGAAGAGTGTTTTAAGATGCCGAATGCTGAATCCACGACCCTCGTTGCTGTTTATGGCACTTTGCGCCAAGGCCGCCGCTGGAATTATTTATTGGCTGAGAGCTTATACCTGGGCTTGGGCTGGACCGAAGAGCGCTTTGCGCTTTACTTGGCTGAGTACCCCTGTGTAGACCCCCATCAGGAAGTTTCTCCCATTCGGGTTGATGTCTACCAAGTCAGTCCAGAGACCTTGGCCTGTCTCGACGAACTGGAAGAACACCCTTTGGTCTACGTGCGCGAAGAGATTGCTGTTTTGCTCGACCAAGGCGACCAAGGCGATCAGGTCAATGAGCCGGTCAGGGCCTGGCTGTATTTTTACCCCCACGCCACAGGCCGCTTAATTGCCCATGGCGACTATGCCCTGGAGTACAACTCACCCAGCCCAGGTGATGCGTCAGAATTATTGGGGGTGCCGCTGACCACATCTTTGGACATTTCTTTGGGCAACTCACAGACCTAAATGCAGATACCTGACCGTGCCCTGCAATTGCTGGAGCAGGCCTGGGGTTTACAGCAAGCAGCCGAGCTGGTACAAGCTGATCACGTTTATGCCGAGGCTTTGAACTTTGACTTGCCTCCGGAACCAAAACAATTTGCTCTGCAACAGCGCGGGTTGATTGCCCTTTTGCAAAAAGACCTGCCCCGCGCAAAATCTCTGCTTGAAGCGGCTTTGGCTTTGGGAGAAAGTGCCGATCTGCTCAATTTAAGCGCTTCTGTTTTGCGCGATCAGGGCGAGCTGGTTCTTGCCCAGCAGGCCTTTGAGCGGGCGCTGGTGTTGGCGCCCTTGAGCGCGGTCGTTCACCACAATTTGGGCAATCTCTTTTGCCGTTTAGAAGATTGGGCCGGTGCGCTGCTGCATTTGCTTAAAGCCTGTGAAATTCAACCAGAATCCACCTATTTTGAAACGCGTTTTTTTCAGCTTTTAAAACAGCTTTTGTACTCGGATAAGTGTATGTGGCTTTATCAGTGGGTTTATTCAGGCCCTTTGCAAACCCACGATTCTCCCCTTTTGGCCTTTGTGCGTGGTAGCCTTCACCGCCGTTTGGGAGAGCCCGAAAAGGCCCTGCCTTTTCATCAGCAGGCCCTTCAAGCACGCCCAGAAGATGCCGATTTTTACACAGCTTATCAATCGCTGTTTTTGTTTTTGCCAGGTCTCAGCGATCAGGCGCGGTTTGAACCCTTTCGCCAGTGGGGTCAAGCTCAAGAGTGCGCAGTCCAACCCCTGAAACCAGTTCTCAAAAGCCAAGATCCCCAGCGCCGCTTGCGGGTGGGCTATGTCTCAGGGGATTTGAATTTACACTCTCTCAGCTGTTTGCTCTTGGGATTGTTTCAGGCCCATCAGTCCCGCGATTTCTTTTGGGTGGTCTATGCCAATTTCCGGCAAGAGGATGAATTCACCCGCCGCTTTCGGCAGGCCGTACAGCTCTGGCGAAACTGTTCCGACCTCTCAGATCAGGCCCTGGCTGAACAGATTCAAACCGATCAGATCGATATCCTGGTCGACCTCTCGGGGCATACTCTGGGCCACCGTTTGCAGGTCTTTGCCCACAAACCTGCGCCGATTCAAATCAGTGGATTGGGCTTTGGCTGGACTTCAGGTTTGAGCCGAATGGACTATCTCTTTTCTGATGCTTGGCTTGTGCCCCCCGAGCGCGAGGCCTATTATAGTGAGGCTCTGCTCACTTTGTCACACTTCTTTCATTGGACCCCTCCATACACATTGGTGGGTTTGCCCCTGCAGGATTTGCCCTGTTTGGATTCGGATCAGATTGTCTTGGGCTCGGGTAACGAGGGCTTGAAATTAAACGAGACCCTGATTGAAACTTGGGCGGAGATCCTAAAACAATTGCCACAAGCGCAATTGGCGCTTAAATTTCGCGGTTTGGAAGACCCCTTGCAGAGAGCGCATCTGGAGAGCCGTTTTGCGCGCTGGGGAATTAATCGGGAACGCCTTATCTTACAAGGGAAAACGGCTCATCAGGAGCATGTTGCCTGGTATGGGCAATTGGATCTGGCTCTTGACCCTTTTCCCTATAATGGCGGCGTGAGCACGCTTGAAACCCTCTGGATGGGGGTTCCTGTCATCTCACTGGCCGGGGGCACCCGAGCAGGGGTGAGTCTATTGCATACCCTCGGACATCCTGAATTGCTGGCCCAGAGCCCAAGTGATTATATTGCCAAGGTGCTTGCCTTGGCACAAGATCGCCTGCGCCTGGTGGCTTATCGTCAAACCCTGCGCCAAACCTTGCTGGATTCGCCGATCTGCGACAGCCGGGCCTATGCCCGCGAGATAGAAGGGGCTTACCGCCATGTTTGGCAGCGCTGGTGCGATCAAATCAAGGTCTAAATTGTCCAAGATCAATATCTTTTCGGAGTCAAAGCGTTAGACTTAATTGAGAAGAGATCAAAGGAGGCTTTTATGAATACCTCAGTTTACACTTGGCAGCCCCTCAGTTTGCCCCCAGAGAAACTTATTGCTGCGCGCCAAGAAGTGCATATGGCGGCTCAGATCGTCGCCGCTGTGAGTGCCACTTACTTGCCCTCTCATCCTGATATGTCCCATACTGCTTTGCAATTGGACCCCAGCGGTCATATTCTGGGGCAAGAGATCAAGCCCGGAAAGGCCTTCCGTGTGCGTTTGGACCTGCATCAACTGCGTTTGGAATTGCAGGGACACCAGCAAAAAGGATTTGAAACCATCGCCGATTTTGGCTTGGTCGGGCATACCTTTAAAGCCGCTTTTGACTGGATGGAACAGGCCTTGAAGGACTATTTGGGGGCAGCCGTGGCAAAAACCTTGTTGCGTCCGGCTGATTTGCCCTGGAGCTTGCCGATGCACCCTTTGAGCAGTGGGGCGCTGTTCCGAGCCCCCAATCAAAGCAGCAGTGAGTTATATCTTTGGTTGGCCAATGCCGAAAATGTCTTGCAAGAAATTCAAGCCCTGCACCCGATGAATGCTTCGCGGTTGTCGCTTTGGCCGAAACACTTTGATCTGTTTTTTAGTTTTATGCGGCCAGTCTATTCGGTTGCAATTGGTTTTTCTGCCGGAGACGCAGTGCTCAAAGAGCCCTATTTTTATGTCAAACCAGCGCCTTTACTGACTGAGCCTTTGCCTGTTTTGACCTATGGTGAGTGGCTCCAAGGCAAGTGGAGTGGGGCTGTACTTAAGTCATCTGAAATCTTTGCAACTGGAGCGAGCCCCAGCGCTCAGCGAGAACAGGTCTGGAAGTTTTTACACAGCACCCTGGGTGTTTTAAACTGGCTGGTCTAAACCGCTTTGCTTCAGTTTTAGATGGATCTGGCCTATAACCCTATTCAGTTATGTGGCCGCAAAGATGGTTTTTTCTATTACCGATTTTTTTTACCCTGGCACTTGTGGGATACCAAGGATGGTTTTCTCCTGCTCAGGCCCATCAGCAACTCCAAGCTGAGCAGGTCAGCTATTATTGGGATGCCAGCCATCAGGCCCAGATTACTGCGGTTACCCGTTTACCCGAAGATGTTTGGCAAATGGCTCCCCCCAACCTGGCCTGGGGCATTCGTCCCGAGACGCTTTGGTTGCGGATATCTGTGATCGATCCCTTGCCGCCCCAGGCATTGCTTTGGCTGCATCGGGCCAATTTGGACAAGGTCTGTTTATACCAAAGGCATCTTCAGCGCTGGGACAAACAATGCAGGGGCACGCTCGACCCCGAAGCCCAGGTCAAACAGGACCATGAGATCTTAAATTCAATTGATTCTGCCTTCGAACTTGTGCCTGTTGTGCCCTCCCCAGCCCAGACCTATTGGTACCTCAAAGTTTCCAGTCACAATTGGCTGACTTTGCCCTTGGATGTGGTCAGTGCAAGTGAATACCATTCTCAGCGGCGCTTTCAGGTTCTCAGCGATTTTGCCGCAATTGGCGCTTTTTTGACTGTGATTATTTATAATTTGGTACTTTTGTTCATGCTCAAAGAGAGTGTGCACCTCTGGCACGCCCTGATCATGGGGGGCTGGGGCTTGTATTGGTTTGGCTTTGTCTTTGGCTATGAGCGCATGTTGCCGCTGGCTTGGCAGTATTATCTGCATGATTCGATGTTTGCCTGGATTTTAGTCATGGCCCTGATTTACTTTCAGGTCTTTTTAAGGTTTGCTCAATCTGAAATTTCGCCTCTGATACAGCGAGTGGTCAGAGGATTGCAACTTTTTGTGCTCTTGGGGCTACCACTGCTCTTTTGGCAGAACAATCGCCTGAGTATTTACCACGCCCATGTTCTGAGTCTGATTCTGCCCCTGTTTTGGGTGGCTGGGGTCGTCTGGAGTTTTCGCTATAAAAAGCCGATTACCGGTTTTTATTTTTTATCCTGGATGTTTTACTTTGCAGCGATGCTGAGCTTTTCGCTGATGGTTTCGGGCTGGGTTGCTTTTCATGCGGGCTATTTCCATGCTTTGTCTTGGCTTCAATTATTGAGTATGCTCTCGATTGCGTTGATCTTTGCTTTGAAAATTCAGGGCTTGATGCGATCGCGGGAAGCCCTCTTGCTTTCGAATTTACATCTTGCGCGCAGCCATGAACGTCAATTGGTGGAACAGGTTCAGTTGCGCACCCAGGAATTGGAATTGACGCTTGAAGAGTTAAAGCAGAGCAATCAGACCAAAGACCAGCTCTTTGCCGTTTTAGCCCATGATTTGCGCGGGCCTTTTTCAAATTTATTGATGTTGATGGGGCTGCTCGAAGCAAAAACCTTTGACCCAGAAGTACTTTTGGCAGATGTTTTACCCGGTCTCAAAGAGCGGATCAAAAGCATTAGCAGTTCTTTGGACGATATGCTGCACTGGGCCCAAGAGGAATTAAAGGGCTATCCCGCTCAGGCTGAATTGCTCGACCCCTACGACATATTGCTTGAGATCTCAGCACTGTATGCTGTTGCCGCGGAACAGAAAAAGATCTCACTGTCATTGGCAGCCCATTACCGTGGGCAGATCAAAATTGATCCCAATCACCTGCGCCTGATACTGCGCAATTTGGTCCAAAATGCGATTAAGTTTACCCCTGTTGGCGGCCAAATTGTCTTAGCGACCACCCAGGCTGAAAATGGTGATTTTTTGTTGAGCATTCAAGATTCTGGGGTGGGTATGGATCCCGAGCAAATCGCCCGGTTACTCTCGGGTCAGCGCCAAATCAGCCGCGTGGGTACTGCCGGAGAAACAGGTATGGGAATTGGGATGCAGCTCTGCAGAGCCTATTTAAAAGCCAATCAGGCCCTCATCCAGATTCACAGCCATAACAAATTACCCCAATGTGGTACGCGGGTTGAATTGTATTTTAAAGACCCGCAATTCCCGGCTTTGCCTCTGCTTGAGTCTCCCACCGTTGAAGAGGTGTTGGGGTGAAAGGGCCTTTCGTGGACGTGACCTGTGCTGTTTTGCTCGATTCCGGACGGATTTTGGCAGCGCAACGCTCAACTGACATGTCACATCCAGGGATGTGGGAGTTTCCTGGGGGCAAAGTAGAACCGGGAGAAACGGCTGAAGCTTGTCTCGTGCGCGAAATCCGAGAAGAATTGGGAATTGAAATTCGAGTGCTTCAGCCCTTGCCCTTGGTCGAGCACCACTATCCCGATAAAGCGATTCGGCTCTGGCCATTTGTCTGTGTGTGGTGTTCGGGTGAACTCCTGCCCCAAGAACACAGCCAATTGCGCTGGTGTAATTCAACACAATTGGGCTGTTTGGACTGGCTTGCAGCCGATCAGCCGATACTGAAATACATACAAGAAAATTTATTTTGATCGTCATTATTTGTTATTTTTAAAAAAATAAATAAAACAAAAAAAATAAATAGATAAATAATTTAAAATAAAATATTTTAAATAAATAAAGCATATTTTATTCTAATATTATAAAATTTTAATTATTTTAAATGCTATACTGAGATCCTGAAGTCCATACTCGAATACAAAGGCTTCGAGGTCGGGTCGCTTAATCCAATTTAGCCCCAGAAAAATAAAATCAGTATTGATTGAGGACGCAGAAAATTTATGTCAGATCATCAACTTACCCGCAAAGCACTGGCCTTATTTGCAACGGCCCTGCTCGGTAGCATGGCTACACTCCCCCTATTTCCAGTCCAGGCCATGGAAATAGATACCCATTCAGCAGGCAATCATTTGGTGATTCGCGATGTGATGGTTGTGCTGGAGTTCCACAATATGGCGGATCACAGCAAAGATATGAAAGCGGACAAAGCGGTTCAACCGGTTGGAATAGACCGGAATCACATGATCTCCGTTCAGTTATTGAATAGCAAAACAAAACAAGCTCTCACAAATGCCGATGTCAAAGTGACCATCACAGGTCCAGATAAAAAGCAGATTGGCTCAGCTGGCACGCAACTCAAATGGGTCGCTCCAACCGCCCGTTCGCCCTATTATGGCGCCGGTTTTGACCTGAATGCCAGGGGCAAATACCGTGTTGTGATTCATTATAATCAGGGTGGCAAAGCCTCCAATGTCGCTTTTGAGGTGATGCTCACTTAGTCTGTCTTTCCTGGCCAGTTGATACGGTTGCAGAATATTTCTGTTTGTTTCAGCTGGCCAGCTGCCGTTTGTTTTTCTCAAATATCTCAATTTATCTAAAAATGGAAAATAAATTCCATGAATGGTCTGTTATGACAAAATTACGCTTGATGATGAAACTGCTTGCTGGAGCCCTGGTGATTTTTGCCCAACCGGTCCAAGCAGCCAAACAAAGTACCACATTTAAGCTTTCGCTGGAAGCCAGCCCAGCGGGGCTGGCCGCAAATACGCCCTCTGCAAATGTGACCCTCACCCCCACGGCGACACCTCTCAAGGGAATAGCGACTAAAGAGCCGAGGATGGAAACCGCAAGGCCGGTTGAGACCCGTACTTCAACGCCTGTTGAAACCCGTACCGCAGCACCCACAGCCCACCCGCCCGCAAATGTAAATATCCAATTGCCGGATGTACATGTTTCTGCCGGAGCGGAGACACATACAAATACAAAAGAGACCATTATTGAAAGGACCATTGAGGTGAAAGAAAAAGAACCTGCAGAACCTCAAAATAACAATGTTCTCTATCTTGCGGTTTTTGGCATTCTGGCCTTAGCGATTGTGCCTGGACTGCTGATGATGCGCAATAAAAGTGACGATAATGATAAAACTCCGCCAAAATAAACCTCGGTAAAAAAAAAACCGGGCCGAAGCCCGGGGGGTGTGAGGTCTGGGAGTGTGACGAATTACATCGGGGGCATCAAGACCGTATCAATGACGTGGATCACGCCGTTCTTGGCCATGATATCGGCAGTGGTGACATTCGCATTGTTGACTTTGACTGCCCCATTTTCTTTGACGATTTTGACCGTGGCGGTGGCCGCCGTGGCCACATCGGCGTTGGCTGGCGCATCTGCGGCAGCTACTTTGGAAGCCAGAACGTGGTAGAGCAGGACTTTTTTCAGCTTTTCGCGGTCAGCTTTCAGCGCAGCGAGATCGGCTGCCGGAATCTTGGCGAAGGCCGCATCATTGGGCGCAAAAACCGTGAAAGGCCCGGCTCCTTTGAGGGTGTCTACCAGACCGGCTTCGGTGAGAAGGCCTGCGAGAGTATTAAAACTGCCTGCAGCCACAGCTGTGTCAACAATATCTTTTAATTCTGGGGTGGCACTGGGTGCGGCTGTTGGAGCCAGACTGGGGGTGACCACGGGCAGATCTCCCGATGCTGCGGGGCTGTTTGGCAATTTATCGCAGCTGGTACCCATTACCAGGATTGCAAGACAAAGGAATGCAGCAGATTTGAACATTTATTATTACCTCATTGATATGTATATATTTTAATCTATGTATTAATCCTAATGGCCGAAATAAGTTTTGGGCAAGAATTTGAAGCAAGATCTTGCGACTTAACACTATATTAACAATAACTTAATACAAGCTACGCCAAAGGATAATTGCCCCATGCTGATTCGCAAAACCCTCTCTGCTGCCTTCTCTACTGCCATGGCTACCTCACTTTTGCTGCTCACCGCCTGTGGCAGCCAGCTGCCCCTACAAAACGCTGCCCTTGCACCCCGTCAAATTCAAGCCGCTTCTGTGAACGCCCCCATCAATGCCCCCATCAACGCAATGAGCACCAATGGTGCGCTCAACCTGATCGAAGAAATGGCCCATGCCGAAGACCCCGCTCAATTTGCCCAAATTGAAGCGGCTTTCCGCGCTGAAATTGCCAAATCCACCCGTCCCTCACTGCAAAAAATTGTCTCCAATGCGATTGAAGCAATAGAACACCACCCAATTCCTGGTGGCGATATCACCCAACATCCCGTCGCCCGTCTGATCTACGCCTCTCTCGAACGTTATATCAAACTCGAGTCCAAAAATTTGCTCAGCCGCGTGATGCTGATCTTTGACTTGGCCAATGTGGCCAGCCCCGCTGAACAAGAAGCCAAGCTGCAAAAAATCCAGCGCTCGCTCAATGCCCTGCCCAAAATGGATGCCAAAGACCTGCTGGAATTGCTGCAAGGTGGTTTCTTTAAAGACGAAGTGGCCCCTGGCTCCCCCGTTGAAGCCCGCCTCCAGAAAATGCTGCAAGAGCGTTTGGTCGCTCGTTTTTAGAACTTTTAATTAGCCAGCGAAGAGAGCCGGTCTAGCACCTGCTCTCTTTTGTTTTTAATCAGAAAGCGAAAAGAATGATTGATGCCGAGACCTTCTTCTCCTGCCCCCAACTACCGCCAAACCCGCAAGGCCCGCGGTGACCGCCAGATCAGCTTTTGGCTGAGTGCTGAGGAGTTTGAGGCCTTAGAAGTGGCCCGCAAGGCCCAGGGGCTCAGTGCCAAAGATTGGCTCTTGCAGGGCTTAAACAGAGCCTCTCTGCCTTTGGCTCAGCAGGGCGAAGCTTGGAAAGAGGCAAAACTCCAAGCAGAAGCCGAGCGGGGCGAACTCTTTGCCTTTGCAGGTCAAAAAGATTTTTTGTTGGTGCAGATTGTCCTCGATCGCGATCTGCTGCCCGAATGGCACCCTCTGGAAGTGACCTGCCTCAAGGGATTTGACAGCGCCGAGGCGGCGATTGGGTATTTTTGCCAACACCCGGCTGAATTTCCGAAGTTTGCTCAAATCGTGCTGATGCACCGTGCTGGAGAGGGCCATCTGGGCTTTGTGCCCGATCCTGCGGATTGGTACTATTCAGCCCATCTTTTGTTTGAAGTTTATCCGCGTCAGATGAACAGCTATGGCGATTATGCTACTTATGAGGCCCTCTTGGAGCGCGGAATGCTGGCCTGAATCTGTCATTTGAATTGGCAAGCCGCAGGTCCCTTGTTATACTCCATCTAGGAAAATAAACTTATGCAAAAACCCTTTCTAGCAAATCTCAAACCTACGATTATCCGCTCTTGCTTGTTCCTTGGTCTGCTCCTCTTTGTGGCCGGTTGTCCCCAGTCAGCCCAAGAAGACACAACCGGCCAAAGCACAGGCCAAAGTACCAGCCAAAGTGCCAGTGGCAAAAAAATCAGCTTTGCCCCGACCCAATTGACCTGCTGTTGGGAATCGCTGCTCGAAGCCAGTAAAAAAAACAACTTGGATTACAATGCCCAATTGCAAAAAGCCCTCAGTGGGGACGCAGCTGCGCTTGAAGCTCTCCTGTTGGCTTCTAAACAGGTTGATCAAGAGCTGAGTTTTCCCCATGGTGCGGTCTTGGTCACTGTGCTCTATGCTGTCGGAGACAAGGCCTTTGCCCAGGCGCTTAAAGCGTTGGAAGACAAAGGTGAACTGAAGCAGGAGCAGGCGATTTTTCAGGAGACCTTCAAAGAGACCTTGCGCAATTTGTTGGAGTCGGGCCACTCGTTTACCACGGCCCCCGAACTCAAGGGCCTGAGTCTGCAAGACTTCCCTCAGACATCCAGTGCTTTGGGCTATACCCTTCAGTCTTCCCAATAAAAACTTGGAAGCGACATTTTGCTTGGTTTATACTGATCATGGAAATTTTCCCCATGGAGTGTGTGTCTGATGCTCTCTGCCCTGCAAAGCAAACCTTGGTTTCAGTCCCTAAGCCAGTATTTACCCGCCTATCTGCTTGAAAACCTGTTTTTGACCGGCTTTGGTTTGACCAAAGTGCCGATGCTGTTTTTTCTGCAGCCACGGGTGGTGGCCCTGACCGAAGAAAAATGTATAATTAAAATCCCCTTGGGTTGGCGCAGCAAAAACCACCTCAATTCGATGTATTTTGGCGCTTTGGCCGCTGGTGCAGACTGTGCCGGGGGCTTTATGGCCATGAAGATTATGCACGAAGAAAAATGGCCGATATCGCTGGTCTTTAAAGACTTTAAAGCTGAGTTTTTAAAGCGCGCAGAAGGCGATACCTGGTTTGTCTGCGAAGACGGCGCACAGGTACGTGAGCTGATGAATACCGCCATGCGCACAGGTGAGCGTCAGAACTGCACCGTTAAAGTTGAGGCCTTTGTGCCCTCGGCCCAACCCCAAGATCCGGTGGCCCGTTTTGAACTGACGCTCTCGGTTAAAAAACGGACCAGCCATGTCTGATCTGCAAAAAGCCCGGCAGAAATGCGCTGAAGCGCGCAAAATTCTGCAGACGGCCCGCTCGATGAAAGGCAATCGGGGCTTGGTTGTGCGGGCTTTGGAGCTGTATCAGGATGTCTTGAAAAACCATGCCCACGAGCTGAGTGAGCCCTTTGCCGCCCTGGCCCAGATTGCCTGGTCGGCAGGCGAGCGCGAGAGCGCCTTTCGCTTTGTTCAAGCTGGGATCGAATTACACCCCCGCAATGCCCGACTCCAGCAATTGCGGGCCCGCATGGATCAGGCCAAACAGGCTCCAGAGGCCGAAGAAACCCCTGCTGTGAGCAAACCTGTCTCGGTCGAAAACCCGATTGAATTGGTCAACGATCTCGGGCCCGAAGCGGATCAAACCAAGGTCAGTCAAGGCGATGAAATTGTGTTGCTGCAAAAAGCCCTGAGCAAAGCGGGGTATGTCGTTCCCCTGACGGGTGAGTTTGACCGCAATACCTATGCCGCTGTGCGGACCTTTCAGAGCAGCCGCAAATTGCCTGTGACGGGTTCGGTGGACGCTCCCACCCGTGAAGCCATCAATCCCATTGCCCGTGGGGTGCTGGCCGAAGAGCGGGCCACCGAAGTTCTCTTGCAGGCAGTGGTTCAATTGCGCCTCTCGCTGCAACAAGAGGCCGATGAAAGCCTCAAACAAATGGCTTGGGAGCTGATTATGCAATTGATCAGCGTGGCCCGTCAAGAGTTGCCGCCCGACGAAGAGAAAATACCCCCGCCCGATCTGGATGAACACCCCCGCGAGCCGCTGCAGTCCCGCTTGGGAAATATGGGCCAGATGGGAATTGTCAGCAAGGGCTGGGAAGTGATTCGCCTGCAGCAGGTATTGGCGCGGGAGGGCTTCGCGGTTAAGATCAACGGCACCTTTGATTTACAGACCTTTTCTGAAGTGAGCCGCTTTCAATTGCAGCACAAATTGCCTGTCAATGGTCTGGTGGAAGCCGCCACCCGCGATCAGATCAACAATTTGGTTTTTAAGCTCTATGCGGAACTCGACGCCGGAGACCTGATTCACAACACAATTGAAGAACTCAAGCAGTTCTTGGGGATTCAGCCCGTTGCCAGCCAGGAGATTCGCCTGCGCCTGATTCAAAAAATGCTCTTGGAATTGGTGATCACAGGCAAATTGCCCTCTCCGCCGCCTGAATTGATGGACCTTTGGCAATTGCGCTCCGAACTCGGACCCGCCAATCGGCCTGGCAAAGTCAGCCAGGGAGCTGAAGTGCGCCTTCTGCAACAGGCCCTCAAGCGGCTGGGCTTTAAAGCGGAAATCACAGGTCAATACGACAACGAGACCTATGCCGCTGTGCGCAGCTTTCAGATCAGCCGCAAATTGCCGATGAATGGCCTGCTCGACGCCAAAACCCGCGATGAGCTCAACCCTCTGCTGCTGAATTTGCTTTCGAGCTAATTCAGCGAACACGACGGATAAAAGAAAGGGCAAAACCATGTTTGAACGGCGTTTTTCGGGCTCTCCTTGGGAAAAAAAAATTGGCTTTTGCCGGGCTATTCGGGTTGGCAATGTGGTTCATTTGGCCGGTACAGCTCCGATTCTGGCCGGTGAAGTCTTTGCGCCTGGCGATCCCTTTGCCCAGGCCGAGCGCTGTCTGGAAATTGCCGCTGAGGCCCTTGCCAGTTTTGACTTGGATCTGAGCCATGTTTACCGCGTGCGCTGGTATTTGACTGAGATTGCAGATCAAGAGGCTGTGGGCCGGGCCCACCATGCTGCGTTTGCCGAGCACCCGCCTGTGGCCACGATGGTTGAGGTCAAAGGACTGGTAGACCCGGCCATGCGGGTCGAAGTGGAACTGGAAGCGGCTTTGCCTTGAGCCCTTCCGAAGCTTTGTTTTGACGTGTCCCGAGAGATGATCAACGAAAAACCAAGACATCTCCCGTTTTTAAGCCCCAAGCGGCCAAAGTTTCAGGCTGCAATTCCAGCACCTGTTTGGCCCCCTTGATCACGGGGCTGAGTTTGCCAGGAGCCATTTCTGCGATTTGGTGGATGACCGCTCCCTCGCGGTTGAGAAAGACCACCCCAATCGCAAACTGCATGCCCAGGGTATGCACTGAATGACAGGGGGTAATCAAGAGGCCCTGTTCAGGTTTTAACTCTTTTTGACCCAAGAGGCCGCGCAGGCGGGTAAAAAAAGAATTGGCATGGGCCACCTCACTCAATAAAAGCTGCTCTCCGCGCAGGCAATGCAGGGTTTTGGGGGCCATTTTCCCGATTAAAATCCTATTGAAATTCTGGGCGAACGGCACCCGGACGCGACACAGAGCGCACCCGCTCAAATTCCTGCAGATAGGCAGCGGTGATTGTGGGGGCATTGCGGATGATCAAAAAGTTTTCGTTATTGGCGTTTTCGGCGTTGTTGGAATAATTATATGAGCCGGTGATCACCGTATCGTCAACAATAATCACTTTGTGGTGCAAAAGAGCCTCGTTGCCATCTTTGCGTACGTCCATGCCATCGGCTTTGAGCGGGCTGAAAAGGCTATACTTACCCGCACCCAGCCAACTGTCAAAGACGCCTGCAATTTGCACGCCTTGGGCTTGTTTTTTGGCAATGATATCCCCGGCGGTTTTGTCGGTCAGAGAGAATGTCATAAATAGAATGCGTTTTTTGGCACTGTTCAGCTCACGCATCACCGCTTCTTGACCACCACCACGGGGAGAGAAGTAGACATCGACCATGGCTGAACCCACTTGGACGCGGGGGTATGGCACCGTGCGGGGCGGGTTGGGGCCAAAGATCCGATGGGTAAAGAGTCGAACAAATTCGTTGGTGTAACTTTCTGCCAACTGGACTGAATTGATTACCAAGGCATTGTTGTTGTGGCTGTAGAGGCTGGTATCGGTCAGATTGGTGGAACCACACCAAACAGATTGGCCATCGGCCACGATAAATTTATTGTGCATAATGCCCGAGCGCTGATCGTCGATCACGGGAATACCCGCTTTTTTGAGGGCCACAATCGCGGGACGGGGTGGGCCCTGGGGGCCAGAGTTTTTTGCAGTCATATTGTCGGTGTCGGTGACGAGGCGAACACGCACGCCGCGTTTCTGGGCGCGAATCAACGCTTCGACAATCAAAGCGCTGTCGATATCATAAAAAGAGCCGTCGAGGGTTTGGCGGGCAGAATCAATCAGGCGCACCAACATGGCCCCAGGGCTATTGGGGTCTTTGCGTGTGACCGCTTCGTTTTCAGCGGTATTGCGGCTATAGGCTTTGACAAAACTGACTTGCAGGGCGGCATTGGAGCGGGATTGAGCTTGAGCTTGAGCCTGCAGTGTAGCGGGAGCGCGCATGGCCTGCATGTTTTGAAGTTGGGCGGAATAAGGGGCCATTTGTGCGGGAGAGAGTGAAGCGGAACCACAGGCTGTCAGGCTCAGGCAGGCCAAAAACCCTGATACAAGGGAGGTTTGCAAAGGGGACAACCAATGTTTTTTCATATGTTTAAATGCTCTCTCACGCTATAAGATATTCCGCTGATTATTTTATATGCCCCAAGCAGCGCTTTCTGACCTGAATTTACCAATTGTTGAGCGAAGCTTAATCAAAAAACAAACTTAGATCACGCGCAGCAAAAAGGCCTTGAGGTATTCGCCTTCGGGATGAAAGAGGGAGACCGGGTGATCCAGCGGTTGGCCCAGACGCTGCAAGATTTGGACCTGGCGGCCTGATTCGGTTGCGGCAGAGAACAGGATTTTTTGAAAGAGATCCCAATCGAGGTAATGGGAGCAAGAGCAGGTCAGCAAAAGGCCATCGGGCAGGCTCTGACGCATGGCGATGCGGTTAATGTCCTGGTAAGCCCGACAGGCCTGTTTGAGGTGGTTTTTGTTTTTGACAAAGGCCGGGGGATCGAGCACAATCATCTCATAACTGGGCTCCAATTGGCGCAGATAGTCGAAGACATTGGCCGTGATAAATTGGTGTTGCTCGGGATCGAGACCGTTGAGCTTGAAGTTTTCCCGGGCCAGGGCTTGGGCCGGTTCGGAGATCTCGACCGAGGTGGTTTGGGCCCCGGCCAAGGCGGCCAAGACGCTGAAGCCGCCTGTATACGAAAAACAGTTCAAGAGGCGCTTGCCCGCGGTCCACTCTGCCACGGCTTTGCGGTTGTCACGCTGGTCAATAAAAAAGCCGGTCTTTTGCCCGCCGAGCAGATCAATCGCAAAACGGGCCCCGTTTTCTTCGATCACTGTACGCGGTTCAGCTGGGCCCCTTAAAACCGCTTTATTCGATTCCAGGCCCTCTTCTTTGAGCCCGGCAGACTCGCTGCGCTCGATAATGCCCTCGGGTTGGAGCAATTCCTGCAAAAGTTCCAGCAACACAGGCTTGAGCCGATTCATGCCCAAACTGGAGATTTGTACCACCAGATAGGGCCCGTAGGCATCGATGACCAAACCTGGCAGGCCGTCGGCATCGCCATGTACCAGCCGCAGTGCGGTGCTGGGAATGGCCATTTTTTTGCGAAAGTCGATGGCTTGGCGCAAACGCTGTCTGAAAAAATCTGCATCCAGGGTCTCTTTGCGAAAACTTAAGAGCCGCAGGGCAATTTGAGAATGGGGATTGTAAAAGCCCTGGGCCAAAAATTCGCCTTTGTGGGACACCACCTTGAGCAAATCGCCGGGCGAAGTCTCTCCTTCGATGCTTTCAATGGCTCCCGAAAAGACCCAGGGATGCCGCCCCTGAATGGATTTTTCACGGCCAGGTTTGAGCCGGACACGGGCCTGTAGATTTTCCATGGGGACGCTCCTTTGCATAATCTGTCCCAGCATAGCGGGCTGTTGCCAAGCCTGACAAGCCTTTGGCGCAGGTATGTTACGCTGTAGAGAGTCCATTTTCTGCAAAGGAATTCACTTCCGTGACAGATTCCCGCTTTCAGCTGCTCGAAAAAGACAAACGGCTCTCTGAGTCCAAACTCTGGCCAATGCTCGAAAATTTTTACCAGAAGGCAGGGCTGGAGGCCTGGCTGCAATTGCCCTTTTATGCCACGAGCAACGCCTTTATTGCCGAGCAATATGCCGAGCTGGTGGTGGCCTTTTTACTGGATCTGGCCCCGGATTTAAACCCCCAAGAGCCGGTATATGTTTTGGAGTTGGCAGCGGGTTCGGGCTATTTTGGCTTTTTGTGTCTGCAGGCCTTGCGGCGCAGATTGCGCAGCTTTCGCTCTTTGAACCCCTTCTCGGTGGTTTATGTCATGTCTGACTTCAGCGAAAAAAATCTCAAGGCCTGGGAGCAATCCCCCCAATTGGCCCCTTATGCCCAAGCCGGTCAATTGGACTTTGCGCTGTTTAAGCCTGAATCCCAAGCCAAATTGAAACTCAAACGCGCAGGCCGGGTCGTGAAAGCGGGCAGTTTGGCCAATCCCCTGATTGCCTTTGCCAATTATTTTTTCGACAGCATTCGCCAAGACTATTTTCAGATTGAAAACGGGGTCTTTCAAGAGGCCCTGATCAGCTTGGTGCATGAATTAAACCCCGATCTCAACACGCCCAAATCCCCGCCCAGCTTTGAGCAGATCCATTTGCATGAGCGGTATCTCCCGCTGAAAGAGCCCCGTTATGCCGAAGCCCGTTTGAATCAACTCTTAGAGAGCTACCGCACAGAGGCCCCCGAACTCAGCCTGCTCTTTCCGATTGGGGCCTTGAAGGTTTTAACCCAGCTCGAAAAACTCAGCCCCGCTGGCCTGATGCTGATCTCCACCGACAAAGGCTTTCACGACCCCGCTTATTTACAGGGTCTGCGCCCTGTGCCATTTACCCCCCATTCGGGGGTCTTCAGTTATATGGTCAATTACCATGCGCTGGCCCGCTATTTTAGCCAGGCAGGTGGTTTGGCCCATGCCACCCAAGAGTATTATTCGCTTACGAGTTTGGTTGGAATCACTCAGTTGGCGCAGTCAAATCCCTTGGCCCAGACCCAGTATTGTTTGCAGGAGCGCTTTGAACGGCAAAACCCGATTAAAAGTCTGTTTATCCTGCTGGAGTTGTTTAAAAGCAAGGACCTTTTGGCGTGCGTTGAACTCAAAGAGCGCTATCTGATGGCCATGGCGGCAATTCAAACGGCCTGTTACGATGTCTATTATTTTCTGCTCTTGGCGCCCCATTTGGCCGAAGCCCTGACCAGTGTGGGACCCGATTATCTCGAAGACGATTTGCCGGGGCTGCTCAAACAGGTCGAAGCCCAGCTCTATGATGGCGTGTCTGGGTTTAACCAGGCCTATGAATGGCTGCGCCATTTGTATTACGAACTCAGTCAGCTCGACGACTGCCTGCGGATCAATGCCCGCATCGTTGCCCGTTCGGGGCCAGATTACAAGACCGCCTATTATGCCGCTGCTGTGGCTGAATTAAACCAGCACTTTGCCCAGGCCCTGCAGGGCTATACCCAAGCTTTGCACTACAATCCCCAAGATGAGCTGGCCCAGGCGGGTTTGCAACGCATGGTGGGGCTGCTTGGGCCCTAACCAGACGCTAACAGTTTTCTATTTAAATATCTGGCGAATCACCTGCTGCTTGACGGCCCCATAAGGGGGGTAGCGCACAGGCAGATCCAGCCGCAATTGGCGGTGCATCACACTTTTGTGGTGGGAGAAGGTGTCGAAGCTGTATTTGCCGTGATACGCGCCCATGCCACTGGGGCCCACGCCGCCAAAAGGCAGGTTGGGATTGGCCAAATGCACCAAGGTGTCGTTGATACAGCCGCCACCAAAGGACAATTCTTGTAAAACGCGCTGCTGGCGGGCTTCGTCTTCTGAGAAAAAATACAGGGCCAGGGGCTGGGGGCGGGAGGATACTTCGTTGAAGACCTCATCGAGGTTTTCATAGCCCAGAATCGGCAGAATCGGGCCAAAGATCTCGTCTTGCATCACCGGGTCATCCCAGCTCACTCCATCGAGCAAGGTGGGCGAGATATAGCGGCAGGAGGCGTCGCTATTGCCGCCAAAGACCACGCGGCCCGATTGCATCAGACGTGAGAGGCGCTCAAAATGGCTGTCGGAAATAATCCGGGGATAGTCGGCACTGCTTTTGGGGTTTTGGCCATAAAACGATTGAATTTGTACACAGAGTGCAGCAATCAGCTCGGCTTTGAGTTCGTTGGGCACGTAGACATAATCCGGGGCCACACAGGTTTGACCGGCATTGACAAATTTGCCCCAGGCAATGCGCCGGGCTGTCATTTCCAAATTCACGCCCCGATCGACAATACAGGGGCTTTTGCCACCAAGTTCAAGCACCACAGGCGTGAGGTGTTTGGCGGCTTTTTCCATCACAATTCGGCCCACGGCGGTGCTGCCGGTAAAGAAAATATGGTCAAAGCGCTCTTCGAGCAGGGCCTGGGTCTCTGCCACAGCCCCTTCTACGACCGAGACGTGGGCGGGGTCAAAACACTGGTGGACAATCTCTTTGAGAATGGCGGTGGTGGCGGGGGTAAATTCCGAGGGTTTGAGCAGGGCGCAGTTTCCGGCTGCAATCGCACCAATCAGGGGCGCGATCACCAATTGAAAGGGGTAGTTCCAAGGGGCGAGAATCAGGGCCACGCCATAGGGCTCGGGATAGATAGCGCTGGTGGCGGGCTGGTGTACCAAGGGAGTGGGGACGGTTTGGGGGGCGACCCACTCAGGCAGGTGTTTGAGCGTAAAACTCAGCTCTTCGAGCACATAACCGACTTCGGTGGCATAGCCCTCGAAGCTGGATTTGCTGAAGTCTTTATTGAGGGCGTGTAAAATATCCCGCTGGCGGTGGCGAATCGATTCCTGCAGGCGGTGCAGGCTCTGCATGCGAAAGGCCAGCGGGCGGGTTTGCCCCGATCTGAAAAAGGCCCGGTGGGCGGCCACCTGTTCGGGAATACTCATGGCAATTGTTGCTTTGTTGGCTGTTTTAGGCATGATCAGAAACCCCATTGAGAGAGATAGAAAGCGTGCTGGCATCTGCCAGCGAAACAACTTCAGCACTGGGCAAAGTCTGGCGAATCAGGCCTGAAAGTACCTGACCTGGGCCCATTTCAAAAAAACGCGGGGCAAAGTGCCCCAGGGTGCGCGTGCAGGCCTCCCAGCGCACGGGTGAGAGCAAGTGGGCGCGCAATTTGCGCCTGAAATCTTCGGCGGCTTCGGTGGCTTCGCCATCGAGATTGGTCACAACCGGAAAACGCGCATCTTGCAAGGGCAAGGCGTCGATGGCGGCATTGAGTTCTGCTTGGGCCTCGGCCATCAAGGGCGAGTGAAAGGCCCCACTGACTTTAAGCGGGATCAGCCTGCCCAATTTGCGCGTGCGAATTTCTGTGCCCATCGCTTCCAGGGCTGCGGCTTCTCCCGACAGCACCCATTGGGAGGGGCTGTTATAATTGCCGACGCCCACTTTGCCCTGCCATTGGGGCTCGGCCAAAAGGGTCGTGATGCCTGCAAAGTCTGCTTTGAGTACTGCGCCCATGGCGCCGGGTGACTTTTCGCAGGCTTGTTGCATGAGTTGGCCACGCAATTGCACCAGTTTTAAGGCTGATTCAAAGTCCAAAACCCCGGCACAGGCCAGAGCGGTGTATTCGCCCAGGCTGTGCCCAGCGACGGCTGCGGGGGGCTGTTCGCTTTGGCTTTGCAAGACTTGGTAGATGCCATAACCCACCGTCAAAAGGGCCGGTTGGGCCATTTCGGTGCGGGTCAAGCTCTCAATCGGCCCTTCGGCCATGAGCTGGGCCAGAGGTTGCTGCAAAATCGCCTCTGCAGCCTGAATGACGGCGGTATAAACGGGGTGAGTGAGATAGCTTTGGCCCATGCCCAAGGCTTGTGAACCCTGGCCGGGAAAGACGAGGCAAAAAGGGGTGAGAGTCATGAATACTCCTGGAATCCGGTGCTTCTCTCAGTTTAGCAGATTGCCCAGCTTGAATGCAGCCATTGGCGTTTTGAAAAAGAATGAGCAGAGTCCTTCTTTTGGCCGCGCTTGCCTGCCCTGCGGTATAATGCCATCAATCCGTTTTCAGCGGGCGTTTATTCGCGTCAGAGCCCGCAAATAAGAGGCAAAACATGAAATTAAAAGACAAAGTGGCGATTATCACCGGCAGCACCCGTGGCATTGGCCGCGAAATTGCCTTGGCCCTGGCCAAAGAGGGCTGCAATATTGTGGTGACTGGTAAAACCACTCAGCCCGACCCCAAATTGCCGGGCACCATTTACACCGTGGCTGAAGAGCTTGAAGCCTTGGGCGTGCAGGCTCTGCCGCTGCAACTGGATGTGCGCGAAGAGGCCCAGATTCAAGCCATGGCCGAAGCGACCCAAGCCAAATTTGGCCGCATTGATATTTTGATCAACAATGCCGGTGCGCTCTGGTGGCGTCCGCTGATGGAGACGCCGCCCAAACGCTTTGATTTAGTGATGGATATCAACGCCCGGGCCTCGTTTTTCTGTGCCCAGGCCGTGCTGCCCACCATGATGGCCCAAAAAAGTGGCTATATTATCAATATGTCGCCCCCGATCGACATGGACCACGTGCCCAACCGAATTGCGTATATGATCAGCAAATACGGCATGACGATGCTGGCCCTGGGGCTGGCTGAAGAAATGCGCGAACACGGGATTGGGGCCTGTGCCCTCTGGCCCGTGACCCTGATCGAGAGTCAGGCCACCATCAATTGGGGGTTGGGCGACCGTGCGCTCTGGCGCAAAGCCAGCATTATGGCGGACGCCGTTTTGGAAATTGTGACCAAAGAGCCGCTGGTTTACACTGGCCAGGCCCTGCTCGATGAGCCGCTTTTGCGGGGCGCGGGTGTGACCGACTTCGACCAGTACGCCTGTGTGCCTGGCAGTGAGATGCCCGATCTCAACGCCATGTGGGAGCATGCAAAATCATGAGTGCTTCAACTTTGCCTCCTGATTTGTCCCTTCATTTACCGACTGAATTACAGGGCTTTCGGCTCGACCATATTGGTGTGGCCGTACAGAGCCTCGAAGCTGCTTTGCCCTTTTACCAATTGTTGGGCTTGCAGGTCTTAAACAGCGAAGAAGTGCCCAGCGAAAAGGTCAAAGTGGCCTTTCTCAATACCGGGGAGTGCCATCTGGAGCTGCTCGAACCCACCTCGCCCGACAGCCCGATTGCCAAATCTCTGGAAAAACGCGGCCCCGGTATTCACCATCTCTGCCTCAAGGTGCAAAACCTGCCCGAACTCTTGCAAAAGCTGGATGCCGCTGGCGTGCAACTGATCGATAAAGTGCCCAAACCTGGCGCAGACAATAAACGCGTCGCTTTTGTCCATCCCAAAGCCACCGGCGGCATTTTGCTTGAATTGAGTGAGCCCATGCCCGGAGAACAACCCGCGTGAGGCGTTTTCTGTGTTGTCTGAGTGCCTGTCTGCTGCTCACGGGCTGTGAACAGCTCAATTTGAATAACCTGGTCAGTGGCCTGGGCTCGCTGGTCAACAGTGTCAAAGGCGATGGTAGCCTCAAAAGTGAAGAGCGTCCCCTCGATGGCCGATTTGAAACCCTGGATATTCAGGCCCCAATTGAAGTGGAATACAGCCAGAGCGACAGCGATAAAGGGCTGACACTGACGGCTGATAGCAATATTCTGCCGCTGATTCAAACCACGGTCAGCAATAATCGCCTCTTGGTCAAATTGGCCCAGAGCTACGACTCCGCGACCCAGGTCAAAATGGTCCTCAAAGGCCCTGCGCTCAGTGATGTCTTGGTTTCTGCTCCTGCCAAAGTGTCGTTGCTCGCACTCTCAGGCAATCAGGCGCTCAGTGTAGAAGCCTCTGGTGCCGCCTCAGTTTTGCTCTCTGGGCCCGCGTCAGACAGTCTCAAACTCAAAGCCTCTGGTTCGTCTGAGCTGGAGATCCGCGATTTGAAAGGGAAAAAATTAGACGTCGGTCTGACTGAATCCTCGGCTTTGCGGGCCTATGGCAGTCTGGACAGTCTGACCCTCACGGCTGACGGCGCTTCGCGCCTCTTGGCTCTGAATTTGCGCGTGACGGAGGCCCAGGTCAGCTTGGAGCGGGCCAGCAAAGGCAGTTTAACGGTGAGCAGCCGTTTGCAGGCCACCCTGAGCGGCGCTTCGGAATTGACTTATGGCGGCAATCCGCAGTTAATTCCCAACCTGAGCGGGGCCTCCAGTCTCAAGCCCGTGAGTGATGCCTCCACACCCACACCCGCGACCAAAGCCTCGAATTGATAAAAAACTAGTCAGTATCAAGGGGATACGCTAAAATAATAGCCATGCAGACCAATCACTCCTCCACCGGTGCTCTCTCTTCGACCCGACGCAAACAAACTTCTGTCTCAGCCAAAGCCAAACCCCGTGTGGCCTTTGTCATTTGTGAAGCGGGAGGTGGGCATATCAGTGCAGCCCGCGCGATCAGCCAAGCTTTGCACGAAAAATACCCGGAACAATACGAAACCCCGATTGTCGCCATCGAAAATATGATTGGGCCTTTTGGCCGTTTTTTGGGAACGGTCTATGTGGGTTCGTATAATTTGGCCCTGCAGTACAATCAGTATTGGGTAGAACCTTATATCTTTAACTCTTTGAGTGCCTCACGCCACTCTCTGCTGCCCTTTGGGGTGCCCCATTTTCGCAAGGTCCTGGCTGAATTGCAGCCAGATATGGTGGTGATGTTGATCCACGGTGCCCATGAGGTCTTTCATGCCAGTATCAAAGCCGATGGATATATCCCCAACTTGACCGTTGTCACCGACGCAGTCACGATCCGCGACTCCTGGGTTCACCCTGAGTGCGACCATATTATTGTCTCCACCCCCGAAGCGCGGGAGGCCTGTTTGGCTGAGGGCATTGCCCCTGAAAAGCTCGAAATTGTGGGCCATCCGATGGACCCCCGTTTTGCCATTCCCGCCCCACCGCGGGAGGAACTCTGCCAACAATATGGCATCGATCCGGATAAATTCACGGTGATGATCATGATGGGCGGGGCTGGCGGCAAAAAGATTTTGCGTTTCTCCAAATTATTGGCCGAAAGTGGTCTGCCGGTGCAGGTCGTGGCCATGTGTGGCAAAGACGCTTGGCTGTTGAACCAAATGCAGATTTTTGCCCAAACCTCTCCCATTCCGATTCATGCCTTTGGCTTTACCACAGACATTCCCAATTTGATGGGGCTCTGTCAGGCGATTGTGACCAAACCGGGGCCCGGCACGATCATGGAAGCCATGGCGCGGGACTTGCCGATTATTCTCGACGACAGCAACTACACCATGTACCAAGAAAAAGGCAATGTCAATTATATCGCCGAGCACGGCATTGGCACGGTGATTAGCAGCGCCTCAGAACTTGTGCCCGCAATCAAAAAACTGGTAAGTGAACCTGCGCTCTACAGCCAAATGCAGGCCCAGATCAAACGGCACAAACGGGCCGATGCCGGGCTTCAGATTGCTGAACATATCCATTCCCGGCTCAACCCACCGAGTCCCGACACGCCTTGAGTTTTTGGCCCGCTTTCGGTATGCTTGAGAACAGCTGCTGAAAGAGGTACGTAACCATGTCCATGGACGAGGCGATTATCAGCGCGGTCATGGCCAGTTCCTTTGACCCCTGTCTCTACTGCACCCCGATCATCAATGCCGAGAACGAAATTGAAGATTTTCGCATCGAAAACCTCAATTCCCAGGCTTCACAATGGCTCAATATCTCGCCAGACATTTCAGAACACCTGCAATTGCGCCGGGATTTTTCTGAGCATGTGCCCGAATCCATTTGGCTGATTTATTTACACGTGATGGACTCCGGTGAACACAAAAATTGGAGCTATCACCCCTCAGACAATCCCGAAAGTCCCCAATGGGAAGTGCGTCTGGTTCGGCTGGAACACGGCCTGCTGCTGAGCTTTCGCAAAGCCGAAGCAAAGTCCCCGAGCCAGGAAATGGAATTGCAATGGCAAAAAATCCTGGCCGAAGAAGCCGCTGAAGGCATGTTGGACTGGGATCTCAAAACAGGCCATACCCGCTATTCGATGCGGCTGCGGGCCATGCTGGGCTTGGGTTTGGTGGCCCTGCCCCAAACCATTCAGATCTTTTTTAATTCCCTCTCTCCGGCAGAAGCCGAACCAGTTCAAACCCAGATCTGGACTGCGATCAACGGTAATGCCACTCAACTCGAGCACCGCACCCGTTTTATGCACCTCGATGGCAGTTTGATCACGCTTTTTTGTTCGGGCCGCATTTTGCGTTCGCCAGAAGGCGAGGCCCTGCGGGTGGTCTATGTCTTTCGCGACCAGACCCGCGAGGCCCAACTCGAAGAGGAACTGCAGCACCAGCAGGAACTCTTTCAGCTCTTTTTGGATGCGGGCAACGATGGTTTCTTTGACTGGAACCCCCAATCGATGTCTGTGTATTTTTCCTCGCGTTTAAAGGAAATGCTGGGTTATAAAAATTCGGAATTGTCCAATAGTTGGAGCGCCTGGCAGCAGATTCTGGCCCCCTGTAATGAAGATTGGGCCAAGGGTCTAACAGAAGAGGTAAAAGCGCAAAATCTGCCCACTGGGCCGATTCCGCTCAAGCTCATGCACAAACAGGGGTACGAGGTCCGGATTTTGCTCAGACTCAGTGGCAAACGCCTGTTCCACGGCCCTTATCTGCGTGTACTTGGCCTGGGCACGGATTTGAGTTGTTTGGCGCAAGAGCTGGCTGGGCGATCTTCTCAGGCATGACAGACTGGATTTTTCTCAGGGGGCTGATACGCGAGGCGGGCCATTGGCTGCAATTTCCCCGGCAGTTCAAACACGCATTTCCCCACGATACTGTCCATTTTTTTGAAATTCCCGGCACAGGCCAACACTTCCAAGCTGACAGCCCGACTGAAATCGGGGCCATGGTCGAAGCCCTGCAAATCGACTTTGCCAAGCGCCTGCCAAATTTGTCCGAAAAACCCCTGATTCTCTCGATCTCATTGGGATCAATGGTGTCTTTGGAATGGCTTTCACGTTACCCCGACCAATTTGCGGGCGCGGTGTTGATCAACACCAGCTTGAGTAGCCTGAACCCCGTCTATGAAAGACTTCGGCCCCACAATTATCCCTGGATTGTCAAATTATTGGCCACCCCGAGCCCCGAAGTACGCGAGCGCCAATTGCTCAAACTGGTCAGCAACGAGCCCCAGCATCACGCCTTGGCCGCGGCCAAGTTTGCGGCGATCCAACACCTGCGCCCGATTTCGCGCGCCAATGCCCTGCGTCAGCTCTATGCTGCTTCGCGCTACAGCCTCAAAAGCAAACCCACGGGCATTCCGCTGCTCTTGCTCAACTCCGAAGGCGACCGCTTCGTCAATCCGGTTTGCACCGAGGCCCTGGCCAAATACCTGGGTGTGCCCTGGCAAACCCATCCCCATGCCGGCCATGATTTGCCCCTCGATGCGCCTGAGTGGGTGATTGAACGGGTGAAGGATTGGTGTCAGCGTCTTTGACGTCGCTTTCCCTTTCCCATTTCCCATTCTCCCTTTTCCATTCTCAATTCTCCATTTTCCCAACTCTGACTCGTGCTAAAATGTCAAAGTGTCACAGATGGGTGCTGTGCATATTTCAACCCCATCCTCCCCATCTGTCAAATCTCAGCTTAAAGGTTTTTCTTTCATGACAACCAAATCCCGCATCGAACTGGATCACGTCACCATTCGCTTTGCTGGTGACTCAGGTGATGGCATGCAATTGACAGGCACCCAATTCACCAATACCTCCGCCATTGTCGGGAATGACCTGGCCACTTTTCCCGACTTCCCCGCCGAAATCCGCGCCCCAGCCGGAACCTTGCCCGGTGTCTCCAGTTTTCAGGTGCAAATTGGCGAAGTGGATATTCACACCCCTGGCGACGAACCCGATGTCCTGGTCGCCATGAACCCGGCGGCTCTTAAAGCCAATCTGGCGGCTTTGCCCAAAGGCGCGACATTGGTTGTTGATGAATCTCAATTCACGGCCCGCAACCTCGACAAAGCCAATTATGCTTCCAACCCGCTCGATGACGGCAGCCTCGACGGCTACCGCGTGATCAAAGTGGATATCTCGAAACTGACACTCAACGCGCTTGAAAATGTTGAAATCGATAACCGCGCCAAAGGCCGCTGTAAAAACTTCTTTGCCCTGGGCATGATGTATTGGATGTATAATCGCCCGATGGGCCCGAGCAAAGACTGGATCGAACGCAAATTTGCGAAAAAACCCATTTTAGCCGAAGCCAATAAACTGGCCATGACTGCCGGTTTTAACTATGCCAATACCGCCGATTTAATGCCCAGTTCGTTTGAAATTAAACCCGCCACGATCGAAGCGGGCACCTACCGCAGTATCTCTGGCAACCAATCGCTGGCCCTGGGCCTGATTGCCGCTTCGCGCCAAGCCGGTCTGCCGCTGTTTTTGGGCACCTATCCGATCACACCCGCCACAGATATTTTGCATGAGTTGGCCAAACACAAAGAATACGGCGTCATTACTTTTCAGGCCGAAGACGAAATTGCCGCAATCTCTGCCACGATTGGGGCCAGCTACGGCGGTGGTTTGGGCATTACCTCGACCTCGGGTCCGGGCATGTGCCTCAAAGCCGAAGCCATGGGCCTGGCTGTCAAAACCGAATTGCCACTGATCATTATCGACGTGCAGCGCGCGGGTCCTTCGACCGGCATGCCCACCAAGACCGAACAATCCGATCTGATGCTCTCGCTCTATGGCCGCCACGGCGAATCCCCGATCTGTGTCATTTCTTGCAGCCGTCCAACCGACTGCTTTGATGTGGCCCTCGAAGCGGCCCGGATAGCCGTGACCTTTATGACTCCCGTGATTCTGCTCTCCGATGGCTATATCGCCAACGGCACGGGACCCTGGAAGCTGCCCGATCCCGACAATTTGCCTGTCATTCATGTGCGCCGCCCCGTTGACCCTTCGGAGTTTCAACCCTTTAAACGCGACGAAGAGCACCTTGCGCGGGAGTGGGCGATTCCTGGCATGCCCGGTTTTGAACACCGCATTGGCGGGATCGAAGGGCAGGAAAACACCGGCAATGTGAGTTACGACCCTGTTAACCACGCCCGCATGAGCCAATTGCGCGCTGACAAAATTCAGCGCATTGCGGATTTTATTCCTGAGCAGAGTGTGAGTGGACCCGAAGAGGGCGACTTGCTGGTGATCAGCTGGGGCGGAACTTACGGTGCGGTCTATTCGGCCGTGCAGCAATTGCAGCGCCAAGGTAAATCCGTGGCCCATGCCCATTTGCGTTATCTCAATCCCTTTCCGAAAAATCTGGAGAGCGTGATGCGCAAATACAAACAGATTTTGGTGCCCGAATTGAACATGGGCCAGCTTTCCAAGGTCTTGAAGTATACCTATGAAATTCCGCTGGAATCGTATACCAAAATTCAGGGACAGCCCTTTAAGATTCGTGAGCTGCGCGAAAAAATTGAGCAGATGCTTGGCTAAGGAGAAAACCGGAAATGTCTCAAACCCTGACTAAAAAAGACTTTGCCTCGGATCAAGAGGTTCGTTGGTGTCCCGGCTGCGGCGATTATGCCATTCTCAACGCTGTGCAGTCACTCATGCCTACCCTGGGGGTGCCGAAAGAGAAAACCGTTTTTGTTTCGGGAATTGGCTGCAGTTCACGCTTTCCCTACTATATGTCGACCTATGGCTTTCACACCATTCATGGCCGGGCTGCTGCAATTGCCACGGGCCTCAAAACGGTGAACCCAGAACTCTCGGTCTGGGTTGTCACGGGCGACGGCGACTCGCTTTCGATTGGTGGGAATCACTTTATTCACGCCATTCGCCGCAATGTCGATTTAAACGTGTTGCTGTTTAACAATGAAATTTATGGTTTGACCAAAGGCCAGTACTCACCCACCAGCCCCACGGGTCTGGTGACCAAGTCTTCGCCTTTTGGCTCGCTCGAACGCAGTTTTTCGGCTGCCAGTCTCTCGATTGGGGCTGAAGCTACCTTCTTTGCCCGCACCATTGATTCTGAGCCCAAATACATGCAAGAAATCTTTGCCCGTGCCGCGGCCCACAAGGGCATGTCGGTGGTTGAAATCCTGCAAAACTGCGTGATCTTTAACGATGGCGCCCACAAGGCGATCACCGACCGGGCCAGCAAAGACGATATGCAATTGCGTCTCGAACATGGCAAACCGATGATTTTTGGTGCCAATCGTGACAAAGGCATTCGTCTCAACGGAATCACCCCTGAGGTGGTTACCCTTGGTGAAAATGGCATCAGCGAAGCAGATCTTTTGATTCACGACGAACGGGCCTCAGAACCCACCTTGGCCTATTTTCTCAGCCGGATGCGTTCACCCGAGTTTCCCACCCCCTTGGGGGTCTTTCGCTCAGTGGAGGCACCCAGTTTTACCGAGAAAGTGCACCAGCAAATTGAAGATATCCGCAATAAAAAAGGTGAGGGAGACCTGCGTAAATTGCTCTTCTCCGGCGACACCTGGGAAGTAAAGGAATAATTATGCAGTTTCATAAAAGCGCTTTATTGGCACTTGGCTTGGCTTTGAGTATCAATATGTTGGGGGCCTGTGCCGCCAGTCAGGAGCCCAAGCCCGAAGAGAGCAAGCCGCCACAACAAGAGGCCCAGGCCCCCCTGCCAAAGGAGCCCGATCCCCAAAATGCCGAAGAACTTTATGCCTATGCCGAAGCCCTGGAGCGCCAAGGTCAAGAAGAAAAAGCCTTGGGCTATTATGTTCAGACCACCCAACTCAACCCCGACCATCTCAAGGCCCAGATTGCCTTGGCCCAACTCTATGTCAAATTCAACCGCATGGATGAAGCCAAAGTGGCTTATGAAAGCATCTTGCGCCTCGATCGCGAACACGCTTTTGTGGCCCAATACAAAGAGGCACGCCTGAAATATTACAGTGCTTTGAATATTGCCCAGAACGAAGAGTATGAAAAGGCCCTGCAATTGGTCAGCCAGGCCCCCCGCAATACCCCACTCGACAAAGAAATCGACGATTCTTCACAAAAGTGGAAGGCCCTGATCGATTCCCGCCAGGAAGACAAAAAGGCCGACGAAATTTTGCAGCAAGCTTCACTCTTGGCCTACAAAGGCAAGTACAAAGAGGCGATAGAATTGGCCCAAACAGCCCCCAATGCCAGTACCAATTCGATGGTCACATCGCGGGTCGAACAATGGACCAAAGCCATGCAAGAGCAAGACAAAGGCGTCCAGCCGATTGGCCCGAATAACCAAAGCACCAACACCAACAACACTTCCACTCCCCCGGCTCCGACGGGCAATACCCGTCTGGTCAATGCCGATCAGGTCAATCTGCGCCAATCGCCGTATCTCTATGCCGAGTCGCTGAGTAGCCTCAAACGCGGTGCCCGGGTTGAAATTCTGATGGACAAGGCCTATGAGTCGGATGGTTACCAGTGGAGCAAGGTCAAAACCAGTGATGGCACAGTGGGTTGGATTGCTGCCAATTTATTGGTAGGTTCTTTGACCGCGACGCCCCCCGTGACGCCGCCTACTCAGCCCCGCAATACGCCTCCCAGCAACAACAGCAGCAGTGGCACGGGTGAGAGCCGCGAAATTAAATCCGATGACGTCAATATCCGCCGCTCGCCTTCGCTCAGTGGCACCCTCGTAACCCGTGCGATGGGGGGGACGAAAGTGCAATTGCTCGATCCTGCGCCTGTCAAAGCCGATGGTTATCAGTGGATGCATATTCGCCTGCCTGATGGCCAAGAGGGTTGGGTCGCCTCGACCTTCTTGAGCAGCCCCCGTCAGGTGGCTCCACCAGCGGTCAAAAATACCCCCACTCCCCCGGCCACGCCCACCAAGCCGAACAATGCGATCAAAGCGGGTTACGCCGCGGTGCGCGGTACAGATATCAATGTGCGCAGTTTGCCTTCGACCAATGGCAAAATTGTCGGTCAGATTTCTGGCCCTGGCCAAGTCAAACTCTTGGCCAAAAAGCCCGTTAAACAAGGGGTGCATATCTGGCGGGCCATTCAGCTCAGCAACGGCACTCAGGGTTGGGTGGTATCTCAGTTTTTGAGCACCACATCCCAGACGGGCCCAGCAGCCAAACCCACTCCCACTCCCAGCCGCCGTCGCTATATCCGGGGCGACAGAGTAAATATTCGCAAAGAAGCCAGCACAACCTCTAAGATTATTGCCCTTGGGGTTGAAGGTACTTCTGTCACCCTGCTCTCCGACAAATTTGTCAAAAGTCAGGGGTTGACCTGGGCCAAAATTCGCCTTTCCAACGGTGAAATTGGTTGGGTGGCAACCCAGTTTATTGGTCGCTAAACGTGGATCACTTTTTACAATCCCTCGACAGCCAGCTGAGCCCGATTGACCGGGACAGTCTCTTTGGCAAATCCTGGGCCGATGGCATGCAAGCGCTGTCAGAGGCCCAGGAATTGGATGGGGTTGAGCGCCAAGAGCGCTTGGTGCAGTCCTGTGACCAGTTTATTCTGGCCATTCATCATGCCCGTTCGCGGCCTGAGCCCTATTTGGGCATGGCGTATTTGCTTACGATTCTCGAAGACTACCACTCTGCGGGCAAATATGTGCGCTTGGCCCTCCGCTTGGCACCGGGTTATCCCGAAGCCGAAGATCTCAATCGCCTGATTCAGACCTGTTCAGCGGTTTCCAATGCCTTTGCGGATCTGTCTGAACTCTGTATGGTGGCCGGGGTGCGTCTCGAAGAGGTTCTGCCCGAAGACCAAGACATCCAACCCGAAGAGCTTTACGCCAAAACCGAAACCCTGCTCTATACCCAATTGCAATTGATCGATCATGAACCGGCCCCAGAGGTGGTCACCCGCCCCGAAGGCCTGGCGGAAATGAAACACCGCACCCAAGAGCTGACGGCCTTTACCCGTGCGATTCGCCAGCGTTTGGAGATTTTGCGGCCGCACAAAGACATTGCCGAATTGGAATTGCAATTGCAGGGTTTGGAAATCCTCTGCCAGAAATGCCAGAGCTGCTTACATATCTCTCAACAATTGGCCGAAATGAGTGAGTGGGTTAAACAGGACTTTAAGCTGCTGACCCGCCACGTGATTCAATTGCGCATGCATGCCACCGCAGAAGAAGTGGCCCGTGCTGAACGTTTTGATGCCGAACTGCAAACGCGCTACGACAAAATTGTGGCTGTTATTCAAGGATTAGAAAATGAAACCCGCACCCGCTTTGAAGAAGAAATTAGCTTTGCCCCACTCATGCAACAGCGTGAAAACTTTCAGCAATTACTCGACAGCACCCGCCGCCGCGTACACATGCCCAATGCCTGAGGTCATCCTCTGATGTCATTCTTTAAAAAAGACCAGATGTTGGTGGTGGCCTGTGCCTTTGGACTGGAGTCCCTGGTCAGTGATGAATTGCGCAAATTGGGCATCGAGGATGTTCACACTGAAAACGGCAAAATCCGCTTTCGTGGTGGCGAAAAAGAGCTGGCTTTGGCTTTACTCTGGCTGCGCACCGCCGATCGAATTGGGATTGAAATTGCCAATTTTAAAGCCGAGAGCTTTGACGAACTCTTCGACCAAACCTTTGCCCTGCCTTGGGAAAATTGGTTGCCTGTGGACGCCGTGATGCATATTACCGGGCGCTCACACAAGTCCAAACTCTTCAGTGTGCGCGATTGCCAGTCTTTGGTCAAAAAAGCCCTGGTCAAAGCCATGCAGCGCAAATACAAACACCAGACATTGCCCGAAACCGGTGCCCTGTATAAAATTGAAATCTCCATGCTCAACGATGTTGCCACCCTGACCCTCGACTGCACAGGTGCGAGTTTGCACAAACGGGGCTATCGCTCCGACGCGGGGGATGCCCCGCTCAAAGAGACCTTGGCGGCGGCGATGGTTTTGCTCAGCCGCTGGGACCCTTCCCGCACCCTGAGTGACCCCTGTTGTGGCTCGGGCACGATTGCGATTGAAGCGGCTCTGATTGGCCTCAACCGGGCCCCCGGACTCAAACGCAGCTTTACGGCTGAGACCTGGCCCGATGCCGACAAAAAGCTCTGGCAAAATCTGCGCACAGAGGCCCAGGCCCAAGAACTGCCTGGCGACTTTCGGATTTTGGCCTCGGACATGGACAGCAAGGTGCTCAGAAAAGCGCGCCAAAATGCGATCAATGCCGGTGTTGATGAGCAGGTAGGCATTCAAACCTTGAGTTTGGGCGAGTTTCGCTCACGCAAGAAATTTGGGGTGGTGATTATCAACCCCCCGTACGGCGAGCGGATTGGCGAGCGCACCATCGTTGAGATGCTCTACCACGATCTCAAGGCCCTGATGGAGGAGTCCGACACCTGGTCGTATTTTATTCTCACTGCCGATCACGAACTCGAAACCCGGATTAACCGCAAGGCCAGTAAACGGCGCAAACTCTTCAATGGCAAGATTCCCTGCCAGTATTATCAGTTTTGGGGGCCATTGCCCTGGAGCAATGAGTAAATCTCACGCATGACGTCGCGGCCCGGATCTTTGCGGTCGTAAGGCTCTAAAAAGCCATACCAGAGATCCGGTTTGCGCCCAGGCCCCAAATCGGGCAGCAGGGCCAAATAGACCTTGTCGCGGATGCTGCTCGCCAGATGGTTATAATCCGGGAAACTGGGGCTGTGGCCGCGCCGCAGCGCCACCTTGCCAATATCTTCGTGCGAATAAACCCGCTCGGGGGGAATGGCAAACTGCTTTTGCAGGGTTGCCACCAAGTCAGCAGCAGCCTCTAACTGGGCCCGCTTACCCGCCTGCCAGCGGGTTATCAGCGAGCCTGTGCTGGTGGGCTGGTCTTGTTGATCCCCTTGTTGATCCCAAAGGCTGGCATTGCCCACCAACTCAATCCCCACCGCCTGATCGTCGATGCCTGATTGGCCTTTGCTGATGCGATTGAGGGGGCTGTATTGGTAAATCTGGCCTTCGGCATCGACACTGAAATGGGTCCAGGCCCCGCCGAGGTATTGCTGAGGCGTGTTGCGGTTAAAGATGGCAAAGGCGTGGCTTTCGTCTTCGCCTTCGGTGGAATGTAAGACAATCAAACTGGGTGAAAAATCCTGGTTGAGTGCCTCTTTGAGGCCATAGCGCCAGTCAAAATAGACATTTGCGCCCGCGCGGCGAAAGGCGTATTCCCGCTGGGAAGCAAAGAGGCCAATCGGTTTGTGCTGGATTTGGCGGTTTTTGAGGGTCTGCGCCAGCCAATCCAATTGGGGGGCATAGGTCAAAGGCAGACCCGAGCGGGCCTGTACCCCCAGCCGAAAGCCCGCCTCGCGTCCGAAGGCAAGGCTCGGTTTGTAGGGCTTCTGCTCCGCCACTTGGCTGGGCCCACAGCCCATGATGGTTCCTAAAATCAGCGCAGTTCCTGTTATGAGAGCCTTATGGGCTAAACACCTGTGATTCAAAATATGCACGCCAGATCAAACCTCTGGTTGAGGATAGCACAATTTGAGACTGGCCATGGGGCGGTTTCGCCGGCCAGAATCAGGAGAAATGTTATACTGAGGCCAATTCAAGACCTTGTGAAGTATGCCTCCGCTTGAACGTTATCCTGTGCAGGGCCTGGATATTTCTGGACATCAAGGCGAAATTAACTGGCCCTTGGTGGCCAGACCCAGACGGAAAACTTTATGAAGCATGTGCTCGTAGAACCCCATACCTTGCCCCAGTGGTGGATCTGGAATTTGGCGGCAATTGTAGCAAACGTCCCCGTTCAGCAGAAACCCGTTTTGTACGTGACCGACACCTTTGCCAAAACTCACCTTGATAAGGGCCAATTGGCAACATACCCGCTCTGGGTCAGAGATATTGTGCGTGAAACGCTGCTGTTTAATGGTCGGCCCTGGCTGCTTTCGCAATTCAGCAATCGGGGTCGGGTTCCCGGAATTGCAGGCCGGGTTGATCAAAACTTGTTTGCAGGCAGTCCTGCGGCTTTTCAGCGCTGGGTTCTCCAGTGAAAAAACAGACTAGAGGAAAAAAAATCGTGAAAATAATATATCTATTGATTTTCATTTATTTGGCATCCCTGACAGCTACACCAGTTTATGCCTGTTCTACAAAGGAGCATACTCAGCCTCAATTACGTCTGTTCCTTTTAAAACTGTTAGCCGCAGATCAGGCTGACCGTCAAATTTTGTTTGATAGAGGTATCCAAAATTTAACGCCTCAGGACGTTACTCAGATCCAGGAGGGGGATCGTTTACGCCACACGCAATTGGTAGAACTGATGGCCAAATATGGCTGGCCTACTCGTAAAATGGTTTGCGCCGATGGCGTCAAAGCCGCTTTTATTATGGTTCAGCACGCGGATACTGCACCCACCTTTCAGTTGGCCATGTTGAAACATATTGAAGCTGCATACAAAGCGGGTGAAATACCTGGTGAAGCACTGGCCCTGCTCACAGACCGAGTGCTCAAAAATACAGGCCAACCGCAACGCTTTGGCACACAGGTTTTGTTGAAAGCGAATCGGATTGAAGTCTATGACCTTGAAGCACCAGAACAAGTGGATCAACGGCGTGCCAGTCTTGGTTTGCCCCCACTGGCTGAATACCTGGCTCAGCTCAAAGAGTTTTATAAGATCACCGATGATGCGAAGCCCCAAAATTAACAGGGGGATCTTTTTAGCTACCGTGTGGGTCAAGACCCTGAAAAGTGTCCTTCGACTCCGCTCAGGACCCCTCTTTATTCCCAATGTTCCCAGACACGTCTGTAGAACTTTTCCGGCAGCTCCCTGAGCGGAGTCGAAGCAGCGGCCCGAACGTCAGGGGCTTGCACCCACAGGTATTGCCCATCCCCCACCGTTGCCCACCAACCTAATCCCCATCAAGCAAATAAAGGGCTTTCACCACCGGCTTTCCATTGAGATAGACATACGAAAACCCTTTTAAATAGAGCTGATTGTGCAGAAGCCCAGCAATGGCATACTGGCACATGCCTTTCTGGCAGTGTTTCAGGGCTTCACTTTTGCGTCCAGGCAAGCTGTCGATTTCTTTGCTTTGCAGCCATGCTTCCAATTCGGCAAAACTCTTAAACGGGTGACGCTCAATCGGGCGCCCCCCCAAAGAATGTTCATAGACCAGCTCAATCGCTTTTAAAGCTGAGAAAGAGGCGTCCAGTTTGGCCAGATTTTTGCTGGCATAGTGCTCGCCGAGTTGCTGTGCCAATTTCTCAGCCTGCAGCTTTTGAGGCTGTGTTTCCGCTTGAACAGGATTGGCAAAACCAAGACAGAGCAACAATACCATTGTCAGAGAGGGTCTCATTTTGAGCTGATGCATGATTGTTCCTTGTGATTTAAAGTCTGTTTCAACGTTCCCCAATTTTGTTTTGGGGCACTCTCAAATTATAACAAGCCATCCCCGTTAATCCCCAAAGCCAACCTTCGCTCTGTGTTAAAATAAGCCAATTAGGAGCTGGAAAACTATGATCACTCACCCGAATTCACCCCTTTCTGAAGCCCCCCCCGCCCGTGTCGAAGAAAACCACCCCTTTTACACGGCCCTGCTGCATGTCTCGGTCTGGTTGACCTGGCCTCTGATTGCCCTCAGTGTCTGGCTGTCTGCTACAGTACTCGGACAGAGTGGCTACGCCTGGAGCCTTCCCCTGCTCTTTGCGGGTGGTGTCTTGGCCAGCGATTTTACCTCGGGCCTCTTTCACTGGTTCTTTGACAATTATGGCTCTCCCCAAACCCCGGTCTTTGGCCAGACGATTGAATTGTTTCGCGTTCATCACGACCTGCCCGAAGATATCTGCAACAGCGGTTTGGTCTTTACCGTTGGGCACGTCTGCCTCTGGGTGGTGCCCATGATTAGCACATTTATCGGGGCCTGGTATCTGGCCGGACGTGGCCCCCTGGTCAGTGCGCTCCTGCTCTTTGCCACGATGGCCAATTTGTTTTTGGTGCTCACCAACCTCTTTCACAAATGGGCCCATCTGCCGAAAAAACCGGCCTGGATGCTTTTTATGCAAGAGTACCGGCTGGTCTTGGAGACCCAGCACCACAATATTCACCACACCCCCCCTTTTGATACCTATTATTGTATTACCACTGGCTGGTTGAATCCGCTGCTCAGAGCAATCAAGTTCTTTCCCCGCATGGAAAAAGCACTGGCTTTGATCGGCGTGCAAAAGAACCAGGGAGCTTAAAAACGCACTGTGACTCCCGAGAACACGGGCATGATCTTGCGTCAGGCCATGCAGGCCGATGCCGGTGGTATTGCCCAGGTCCATATTGATTCTTGGTTGAGCACCTACCGGGGGATTTTGGCTGATCAATTGCTCGATCAGCTCTCACTCGCTGAACGCACAGAAAACTGGTCCAAATGGCTGGAACCCTCCCATCCAGATCAGGCCCAACCTCCCAACTGGGTCTGGGTCCTCGAAAGTCCCAGTGGGCAAATTGTCGGCTTTGTCTGTGGCGGCCCCGAGCGCACAGGTTTGCCGGATTTTGAGGGTGAGATCTACGCCCTTTATCTCTTGGATGCCTGGCACGGCCAAGGCTGGGGCAAACGCCTCTTGTTTAAAGGCTTTGACTTGCTCCGGGCCCAGGGGCATTCGGCGCTTTTGGTTTGGGTCGCCAGCCGCAACCTAAAAGCGGGTGGCTTTTACGCTTCTCAAGGAGGAAAAATTTGCTTGCAGCGCAGCCTGGAGATGGCTGGGCAGGTGGTTGACGAGACCGGTTATGGGTGGTTGTAAGATTTCCCCGACCCGCAGGACATGCTAAAATAGAAAGAGTCCAGAAAGCGCCCAAAACAGGGCTGTTCCCATCTCAACAGCCAATTTTATGCATAACAGACAGAAGGAGGGTTCCGCCATGACGTTGATGGATGAAATGCTCGATGCCGACGATTTGAGCGATTATATGGTTCATGACCCGATCAAAACTGCAATCAGTGCAGAAACCATCCGCCGTCTGTCTCCACGCCAGCCCATCACTTTGCCCCCTTCTGCCACTCTGCAAGAGGCGATTGAATTGATGCAGGCCAAGCGGATTGGGGCTGTGGTCGTGGTCGAAAATAACCAACCCGTGGGTATTTTTACCGAAAGAGATGTCCTGTTTAAAGTCTTAAAAGCAGCTCCCGACTTCCTGCAAACCCCCTTGAAAGACTTTATGACCCCCAATCCCGTCAGTCTGTTTATTGAAGACAAAATCGCTTTTGCGCTCAACCGCATGACCGTGGGCGGATTTCGGCATGTTCCGATCGTCGACCATGACGGTGTCTTGAGTGGGATTATCTCGGTTAAAGACATTGTTGAATACCTTGCGGGACTTTTTCCCGCAGAAGTCTACAATATTCGTCCAGAGCCGCTGCGGGGTGGTTTTGGTTCTGCTGAGGGCGGCTAATATTTTTTTGCAAGGATCGCTCAGACGATGAAATCTCAAGCTGGCTCTACTTTCATTCAACACGTTTCTGCTGAACAGGCAGATCTCTGGCGACAAAAAGCGGTTGATTTAATTGGCCAGGCCCGTTACAAACAGGCGGTACAGGTACTCAATCAAGCGCTTGCGAGCGGAATTTCGCTGGCCGAACAAATCCAATTTTTGGGTTACCGCGCTTATGCCCACACCCTTTGGCGCAAGCCCGAAGCCGCAATTGAAGATGCCACCCGCTTGCTCAAACTGATTCAGGCTGAGGTCTCGGATCTCTGCTTTGAAGACATCGATTGGGCTTACGAACGTGAACAAGATACGGGCTATTTGTCTTTTTTGGCCGCGATTTACAATTTGCGCGGCACCCTGCGTCGGGTTCAGAAGGATTTGCCTGCCGCAATTGAAGATCTGACCTTGGCCCTGTTCATGAGCGAAGACCCCTATTTGCAAGGACTTTCGCTTTTTCAAAGGGGCTTTTGCCTGTTGCAATTGGGAGAGTGTCAGGAACGGGCCCTGAGCGACCTGAGTGAGGCTTGGCAATTTTGCCCGGCTCCCCTGGCCGAACTCTTGGGCGTTCCTTCCCCAGACATTGCCGAATTGCGCTTCGATTTACATGACAAAGGTTTGCAGATCTACTGGGAAGAATCCGCCAGTCGTGCTCTCTCGGGTACCCAATTTGAATTGCGACTCAAAGATCTGCAGGCCGAATTCCTGGCTTTTTCGCGGATTTTTTCAGCATGAAAGGGGATGGGCCCAGACATGCAGCCGATACCCCTTGCTGAACTGAGTCTGTTCAAGCGCCAGTTTCATCAGCTCTCAGGTTATAATCTCGAAAATTATAAAAATGTACAAATGGACCGGCGCTTGCAGGAATATATGCAAGCGGCCCGCTGTGAGACGCTCCAGGCCTTTTTTGATTATCTGCGTGATCGGCCTGCTGAGGTGCGCCGCTTTCTCGATGAGCTAAGTATCAACGTCTCTGAGTTTTTTCGCAATCCCGAGCGCTTTCAGGAATTGCGTCAAAAAATTTTACCTGAGTTGCTGAGCAAACGCAGCCGTTTGCGCATTTGGAGTGCAGGCTGTTCGGTCGGGGCAGAGATCTTTTCCTTGGTGATCTTGATGGAGCATCTCGGTATTGCCGAGCAGTGCCATTTTGTCGCCAGTGATATCGACCGCGAGGCTGTGGAACAGGCCCGTTCAGGTATTTTCTTGCCGGACTTATTGCAGAATGTGAATAAAACCGATATCAGTACATTCTTTGAGCCCTGCAGCTTAAACAATCGACACGATGCCTATTGTTTTAAGTCCCAATGGCGGCAGAAGGTGCACTTTATTCACCACGATTTGCTGCAAGACGATTATCCGGGTAATTTTGACCTGATTGCTTGCCGCAATGTGATGATTTATTTTACCCGCGAAGCCAAACACCGGGTCTACCAACATTTTTACCAATCTCTGCGTGAAGGTGGGGTGTTATTTGTAGGGGGGGCCGAACAGTTGATTCAAGCCCAGGAGATTGGTTACAATCGGTTATCATCGTATTTTTACCAAAGACAAAAGCTGGGCAGAGTGTGAGAGAACTTTCGATCCGAAATATCCTCAATCGGGTAGATGAGTTGCCAGAAGTGCCGCAAACGGCGCTGCGGGTGATTCAATTATTAAATGACCCCGACACCGATGTCGCCAGTTTGGCGGACGTGATCAGCTCAGATCAGGCCCTCACAGCCAAAGTGCTGCGTCTCTGTAATTCAGCCTATTATGGTCTCTCGCGCAAGGTCACCACGATCTCCGAAGCGGTCATGATCATTGGCTTTAGCTCGATCAAAAGTTTGGTCATGATGATTACGACCCAAAGTACACTCAACAAAGGCCTGTTGGGTTATAAACTCAACGCCGGTTATTTCTGGGAGCATTCGATTGGGGCTGCTGAAATCTCGCGTTATCTGGGGGTTCAACTCAAACACCGCGAACCCGAAGAGTGCTTTATTGCCGGTTTGATTCACGATATTGGCAAAATGGTCCTCAACCAATACGCCCTGCCCGAAGTCTACAAAGCCACCAATTTGCATCAAAAAGAGCAAATCCCCGTCTACGAGGCCGAGCAGCAAATTCTCTCTTTTGACCATGCTGCGATTGGGGGGGCTCTGGCTGAACGTTGGAATTTTCCCCCCATGCTGGTCGAGTCGATTCGCCGTCATCACACTTTTGAACCGCTTTATGACAATGGCAAGATCGATTTGCTGCCCACGCTGGTGGCCACTGCCAATTTATTGGTTAAAATGTTGCACAAAGATACCACCGCCCGTCTGCCTTTTGAGCAACACGCGCCTTTGATTGAAGAGGTGCTTGAGATTCGGGTTTTGGACCTGGATAAGCTCCTGCCGATTTTAGCAAAAAAAGTCGATGAAACCCGTCAATTGGCCCTTCTCATGACATGAGTCGCTCAGCGTGAAAACGAAAGCATGTTATGATGATTACATTAAAACCGTTGGCACCATGGATCTTTCACAATACATTGGTATATTTGTTGACGAGGCCCGTTTGCATCTCCAGCAATGCAGTGACTCGCTGCTGGCGTTGGAAAATGCGCCTGATGATGCTGCATACTTGAATGAACTCTTTCGGGGTATACACACGATCAAAGGTATGGCCGCAACTTTGGTCGAGTTTGATCACTTTGACGAGGTCACCCGTCTCAGTCATGAAATGGAAACCCTGCTCGACGGCCTGCGCAATCACACCTTCAAAATCGACAACCACGTCCTCGACCTGCTGTTTGCCTGTGTTGATGGTCTGGATTTCCTGATTGGCAATATTCAAGACCCAGAAAACGCCACGTCCCAAGATATCAGCTATCTCTTTCAGCACCTCGAAGAATTCAGCTCACCCCAAGCCAAAGCCGCTGAGCCTGTTTCTGCCGATCCACTCTGGGAAAACGACTGGCAACATGCCTATTCCGATGCCGAAAGTGAAAAGATTTTACAGGCGGCCAAATATGGCAAAAATTGCTTTGAGATTCGGATTAAACTCTTTCCAAATTGCCTGATGAAAGCCCTGCGTGCCCAAATGATCCTGGGCTTTTTGGCCGAAAACAGTGAGATTATCAAAACCCTGCCCGATCGCCAGGATTTGGCACTGGGCAACTTTGAGGACAGCTTTATTATCAGCTTGGTGACCGGCAGTGAAGGCGAAAATCTGGCCGAAGAGGTGGGTGCTGTGGCTGAGGTGGCTGCGGTGCGTACGATCAACCTCTTGGGTGAAACGGTCTATACCTCTCAACTGCCCAGCAAGGTGGAAACCGAAGAGATTTTTACCCTGCCAGAGCTGAATGAATTTGAGTTAAATGTGCTCAAAGTCGCGAAAACCCAGGGCTATGGTGCGGTCCTGCTGGGCATTCGGCTTTTTCCCAATGTGGTTCTCAAAGCCGCCCGCGCCACACTGGTTTTCCGCACCTTGGAAAAATATGGCGATATCATTAAATCCGTGCCCCCTGTGATCGAACTTGAAGAAGAGCGTTTTGGCAATTTCTTTGAGGTCATTTTGCTCACCCAGGCCAGTCCTGAGACCTTGCGCGAAGCCATTCTCTCTGTTGGCGAAGTCAAAGATTCCCTCGATGTGATGACCATGAGTGTCAATGACGAAATTGTCTCAGCACTGAGCCCTGATGGCCATGTCACCCCGATGCCTTTGCAGGCGCCCCGTTCGGAATTGGCACCTGTTTTGGAGCCTCTGCCCGAATTGCCCCCCAAATTACCTCCCCCCACTTTGCGTTTTCCTGGCTCTCGGGCCTCACCGCTGGTACGGGTCGATGCCGGCAAATTGGAGCAATTATTGCACCTGGTGGATGAATTGGTCATGTGCCGGGCCGAATTGATGTATGCTGCCAAAGCCAATCTCAGTCTGGAGTTGGAACATCCGCTTCACGCTTTGGGAACCGTTGCAACCGCTTTACACTCTCTCAGTATTCAATTGCAAATGGTCTCAGTGGAGCAGGTCTTTAACCGCTTCCCACGTATGATTCGCGATTTGTCCAAATCTCTGGGCAAAGAAATTGATTTGGTCATGGAGGGGCGCGAACTCGAAATGGATCGCACCCTGATTGATGAATTGGGCAATGCCCTGATGCACATGATTCGCAATGCCGCCGACCATGGGCTTGAACCCCCAGACGAACGTCTGCGCAGAGGCAAACCCAGCCGTGGGCTGATTGAACTCAATGCGACCTACGAGCGTGAGGTCTTCCGGATTGACATCCGCGACGATGGCCGGGGCATCGATACGACAAAACTGCGTTACAAAGCGGTTGAAAGGGGCATTGTCTCTGAGCAGTCGGCCTTGCAAATGAGTGAAGATCAGGCCCTGAGGCTCGTCTTTGCTCCCGGTCTTTCGACCCAGGACACGGCCACAGATATTTCGGGCCGGGGTGTGGGTATGGATGCGGTGCGCACCCAGATCGAAACCCTCGGCGGTGATATTCAAATTCAATCGACACGGGGTCAGGGTACCCTTTATACGATTTTGATTCCCTCCCAAATGACCATGCTCAATGCACTGCTGATCAGTGTTGGGGGACAGTTTTATGCCCTTTCGCTGGAGCATATTGAAAAAATCTCTGAGCTCTTTGCCTCCGAAATCCTGCTCAAAAACAATGCCGAGTACTGTCTTTATTCCGGCGAACAGATCCCAGTCATCTCGCTCTCGGAACATGTTTATACCCGTGAAGCGCCCCACATTCCCTTGCCCATCAACAAACCTGGTCAGTGGCTGGTGATTGTCAAAAACCACCAACAGCGCTTGGGTTTGTTGGTGGATGAAGTGGTGGGTCAAGAGGAACTCTTGCTCAAGCCCGTTAATCCCCAGAGCATGTTGCCCGGACGTGACCTGTTTTTGGGGGCCACCGTGCTCGACAATGGGCAAGTCGCTTTGTTGCTCGATTTGCCCCTGCTTTTGCAGCGGGTTCAGATTCCGGTCTAAAGTGCCTGTTTGAGGGCCGCCAAAGCCAAGTGATAGGCTTCACTTGTCGCCAAGATCAGATTGAGCTCTTCCAATTGGGCCAGAAGTAGCTTGGCCATTTCGTGTTGGCCGGATGCCAGCGCCCATTGCAATCCCCATTGTGCCGCATTGCGATCGAGCGGATAAGAGGTCAGATGGGTGTTTAAAGCCTGCCAGCATGTCTCTATCAGCCCCAAGGCGGCGGCTGTTTGAGCAAAAGGCAGCCAGAGGGTGGGTGGGCCCGAATAGTTCAGCGCCTGCTCCAAGGCTTCAAAGCTGGCTGGCAAACGGCGCTCAGACCAAGCCGCTTCGGCTTTGAGACGCCAGAGATTCCAGCCCAGCAGAGAACGCATTTGCGCGGGATCCCCTTGAAAACAGGCCGCGTCCCAGGCCAATTGAAAACTCAATGCTCCAACCCAGGGCAAAACCTGAGCTGTCTCGGGGCTCTCCCAGTTCGCAGGCAATGCGGTGAGTTGCGCCAAGGCCTGATCGGCGAGGTGATTGACCTCTGCCCAGGATTTGCCTGTCAAATACGCTCCCCAGGCCAGATCATGGCTGAGTAAGGGATCTTCGGGGGCCTTTTCCACTGCTGCTTGCAAGGCTCGCCATTCAACCTCGCTGGCAGGCCCCGTGGCGGGGGCTAAACTCAAGCTCAAACAGGCCACGACTTGGTTCGACAAGCTGTTTCCCGGCAGCTTTTGCGCGGATAAGGCTGGGTCAGGTGGCGGCAAAAAAGCGGCTTTAAGCCAATCGGCTTTCCCTGCGGTCAGGGCCGGATGCAGGGACTGTCGCAGCTGACGGTGCTGATTTACGCTTTCAGAAACAAATAGGGGGTCTTTTTTTCGCTGATAACGCGTCAATTGATTTGGTAAATTTGCCCAAAGTGTTTCAAATTGTCGCTCATAGCTGTGGGCCTGAATCGCATTTTGCCCAGCTTTGGCCAAGTGCGGCAGATCTGAACGGGCCAAAATCGCAGAGACATCGGCCAAGACCGATTCGGGATCGTACAAGAGACATTCACTGCCAGGCTTTAAAAAACGCTGAATTTCCAGATTGTCTGACTCCTGCAATAGCAAAGCCCCTGCCGCTGGCGCCTGATAGGCCCGCAGATTCATTTCTCCGCGCAGGGAATGGTTAAAGACCACCCGGCTCTGCTGTAAGAGTTGGAGATATTCCGCGCCATAGACCTGATCGCGCAAGCAGATTCGGTAGCGGTTTCCCAACGGGGCCAATTGGCTGAGCAAACGCAGGCGCTCCGGGTGGGTATCGGGGTTTAAGCTGCCGATATACGTCAGGTCCCAGTTTTTTTCGGGATGCTTTTCGGGGTATTTTTCAGTTTGAGGGTCGGGATAAAATTGGGCCGGAGAAAAGCCATAACTGGGCCACCACTGGCAGCGCTCAAAGCCCCGCGCCTGAAACTGATTCACCAAAGCCTGATCCCCGAGAATCAGATCAAAAGCCTCTCGCCAGGCCCAGAGTTCACTGCGGCAGCTCTGCCAGTCCGAGGCAATCAAGACCACCGGGCAGGGTGCCTCGATCAGATCTGCAGGCAAGACGGTATAGCCAAAGCCCCACCAGAGAATCACCTCGGGCTGCCAATCGTCCCCTTGGGCAAATTTGGCCAGAATGTCTCTTAGCGACTCTCCATAGGTATAAGGCTGCCAAGGCAGTGTTTCTGGTTGTGTCTGGTTGACCAGACCGCGCCAGGCGGGGGGCGGGTTAAAGACGCGGGGATCTGCCAGGGCACGAATCTGGGGATGAAACAGCCACGCGCCGATCTGTTCGGGTGCAATCAGAGGGCCGACCAGCACCTTTGGGATCAGCATGGCCTTGTCATTCGCGTGACTCAGTCAGGGGCACGAGCAGGCTATCACAGCCCTGGGCGGCTGTTGCAGAGCTGATCCGCAGCTCAAGGCTCAAGCGGGGGCGGTTCATTGACGGGTGCAAACCTGTACGGTGCAAGATCCGCTCATGGAAGATCAAAACATCTCCTACTTGCATTGTGGGTAGCCAGACGGGTGCCTCAGGATACTGCAATTGCAGCCATTCGGGCGGAAACGCGTAAAGTTCATAAGCGTCTCCGGCTTTTAACACATGCCCCTCAGGCAATCTGGGGGGAGCCCATACTTCTGTCGGGTTCAGCAGTAAAATTTCCAGACCCGGTGCCTGCTCGCCGCAGCTCACCAACGGGCACCAAATATTCCAGACCGGGGAGACCTTGCCCAAAAAGGCCGCGTCTTGATGCCAAGGCAAAGGGGGCGCCGAAGCTGATTGGGGTTGCTGACGGCGAAAGAGGCTGTTCTGATAGAGCAGAACGGGATCTGCTGTGATCGCACTTAAAAGCGGTAGCAGCGGCTCCAAGAAATGGGCCAAAGCGAGAAAGGGATCCCCGGCGGGATAACAGGCCTGGGGCGGCACATGGCCATAGCGATACAGATTTGTTTCGGCTTCGGACAATTGCCCGAGGGCAAAGCGGGTATCTGCCCGGTTATAGGCCTGAAGGGCGCGCCAATGAAGGGCTGCCAGCGGCTTGAGCGGCAAAGCCTGGCGCAGCAGCAAACAGCCTTGCTGCTCCAAGACCCCCAGCAACTGCGTCAATTCAGTTTGGGCCGGATAGTCCGGGAGGGCAACTCCCTCTTTGGAATCCGAAAAAATCACGAAGGGCTTCTCTGGGCGACTGGATCTTTGGGTTTTTGACTGAGTTCGGGCCCAGCCTGTGGTCCTTCGAGTGTTTTGAGAAAAGCCAAGAGATAGGTCAACTCTTCGGGTTTGAGTTCGAGCGGGGGAATCGTATCTTCACGCCGCCCTGTGGCTGGGGGCTGGCTGGGCAATTGGGAATAAAAGAGCAGCACTTCTTCGAGGCTTTTAAAGCGGCCATCGTGCATATACGGGCCTGTGCGGGTAATCTCGCGCAAACCCGGTGTCTTAAATTCCCCTTTATTGCTGGCCTGACGGCTGAGATAATGCAGTTTGTCGTTCCATTCGTGCTCCCGGTTGGGCAGATCACTGAAGGGCCCCAGACCATTAAAGGGATCTGCCAAGAGTTTTGGCAGACCGGCATAACGCCCCTGATCCACAGGCAAGCTGGGGTGTTTGGGCAGGCCAATATTGTGGAATTCGCGGTCATTCAAGAGTGGCCCCGTGTGGCAGAGAATACATTGGGCACGGCCAATAAAAAGCCTCAGGCCTTTTTGGGCCTCAACTGAAAGTTCTTTGCTGGCGGGTTTGTTTGCGCGTAAATCTGCGACAAAGCGATCAAAGGGACTTTCGCCACTCACAATCTGCCGTTCAAAGGCCTCCAGCGATTTGCCCAGCTGGCTGACAAAGCGATTGACCGCGAGCTGCTGTTGCGGGCTGAGCTGATTCCAGCTCTGCTGCAGGGGGTGTTTGGGGTCTTCGGGCACAGGGCGGGCCTGGGCAGGTAGACCGGCGTTGCTGGGCAAAGGGCCAAACAGCGCTTCGTAGCCCTGGCGCAGCTCAGGGTGTTTGTGAAAGCTGTGCAAAAGTCCCACCCGGCTCATGCCCATCTCATTCAAACTTTCCAAGGGCTGGACCGACTGAGCCCAAAGGGAGTCTGTGCGGCCATCCCAAAAGAGCCAGCGCTGATAAGCGACATTCCAAAGGGTGGGGCTGTTGCGACTCGTTGTTTTGAGCCCCACCGCCAAGGACTTGCCATCGCTCCAGCCCAAACCGGGGTGGTGGCAACTGGCGCAGCTCTGATCTCCTTTGAGCGACAGGCGGGTATCGTAAAACAAATAGCGGCCAAAATGGGCGGCATCAGCACTGTCAGCCAGACGATTGGCCGGGTTCTCAGGGGGCATGGGGCGTGGCGAGAGGCTCAAGATCAGGGCTTTCTCCTGGGTAGAAAAAGCCGGAGCCCCATCGGGTTGCACATTGGCTGGCCGACAGGCTGCCAGCGCCAAACCTCCGAGCAGGGTCACCCACCCAAGCTGTAGCAGCGATTTAACGGGGAGACATTTTGAGTGTAACACCGAAGGTCGCTTTCTCCTTTTTGCCAGCATGATCGACCAACACATAGATTTCCCAATAGCCGGGCATATGAAACAACATGCCACGCACCTCAAAAATGCCTTTGCCCAGGTCCTTGACCTTGGGTTTGACATTCATGCCATGATTGTGGCTGGGCATATCTGCATCGACATAGAGCTTGGCGTTTTCGACCACTTTGCCCTCGGCATTTTGGACCGTGAGTTTGAGCCGAAAATGTTGGTTGAGCGGGATGGGGTCGGGTAAAGGAGTATAAATCACGCGGTAATGTTTGTTATCTGTGATTTGGGAGCGGTTTTCACGGTCGGCTTCGTTGACCTTGGGGTAGTTCTGGTGCTGGGCCGAGGCTGAAAAGGAGCCCAAGAATGTGCCCGCAGAGAGTGTGCTCAAGCTGAGCAGGGCTGCCAGTGCGATTTTTTTGTTTAACATAAATTCTCCTGAGTGGGGCTGTGTGAGTTTGTTGGTATCAAACAGCCTGAGTAATAGTTTTAGCATACCCCTGGATGTATGTCTCGCGCCAGCAGAAGCAGAGACCTGCAACAAATTGCTGCAGGCCAGCAGGTACTACAGTGAGCGGGTGACGCGCCCGCCGCCAAAATAGAGGCCCTGTAAATAGCGGTCGTAATCTCCGCCCCCTTGCAGGGTATTGATTTTGATGCCACTGTAAGCCCCTTTGGGGGAGGAGTGAATGATCCGGCCTTGGCCAATATACATACCTACATGGGTCGGGTATTTGCGGTTGCCGCTGAAAAAGACCAGGTCTCCCGGTTTCAGCTCGTCTAACTGGTTCAGGGTATTGCCCACCCGTTGTGTGAAGTCTTTTTGCTGATCGGCATCGCGGGGCAAATAGACGTTGTTAACGCGGAAGATCGTCTGCATAAAGCCGCTGCAGTCCAGGGTTTTGCCATAGGTGCCCCCCCAGAGATAGGCCCCGCCGCCTTGGGGGGCTTTGGGTAAATACTGCATCGCTGTTTTGAGCACCGCTGGGATATTGGGGCTTTGGGGGGGGCTCTGGCTCAAGGCAATGTCTGCGGCTGCCAATTTGACCTGGCCGCCATCGGGCAGGGCCGCTGTCACCAGAGTGGGTGTTTTGCTGAGCATTTTTAAGCGGGTGCCAAAATAGAGTTTGCGTGGGGATTCCAAATTGCGCATGACCAGCACTTGGCGATTGTCTTTCCAGGCTTTAAAGGCTGCTTCAGCTGTTTCCAGAATTTGATTGCGTTGAATCCAGGCAATATAACCATCATCGACAATGCGCACCAGGGCAAACTTTTTGTCTGCACTGTATTCCAGGATCTCCAGCGGGGTGCCCAGACGCACCTGGGTGGCCAGATTGTCTCCGGCTTCAGCCACGGGTTTGACATAGAGATCGCTGGCCGTTTGGGTCGTGATTGCGTAATCCAGGCCAATTTCGGCATAAGGAAAGGTCTCGACCTGAACCTGCACACCTGCACCAAAGGCCTGCTTGGCTGCGGCTGTGAGCAATTCTTTTTCTTTGGCCGAGTACACCCGTCCCTTGAGTTGGGTCTGAGCCCCTGCATAAGTGAGGGTGATATCAAAGACGGTGTCGCGCAGCAGGCGTTCGGGAATTTCGAGCTTGTAGCTGTTTTTGCCCAGCTCTTTGGCGGTAATGGCCACGCCAAACTTTTCGCGCATGAGATTTTGGCGCAGGTGCTGCTCCCAGGCGGGAGACAGGGCTTGATTCAATTTGCCAAGCTCAGCCGGTGGCGCTGCCAAAGCGGGCAGGGCGCTCGCCAAGTGCAAAGAAGTGAGCAAACAGGCGGTGAGCAGAGTTGGTTTTAGGGCTTTTGTGCGAAACATGGCAAACCTCATTGTGCAAGAAATTGGGCAAGAACTCGAATTTTAATCGTATTGTAACGCAAATCAAAATACAGCGAACTATCATCTCCCGCAATTTTCAAGCCATGTTATAATAACGGGTGTTCGGGGCGTAGCGCAGTTTGGTAGCGCGGATGGTTCGGGACCATCAGGTCGCTGGTTCGAATCCAGTCGCTCCGACTTTTCTCTTTTTTGCACTTGCCTTTTTCGCTTGGCAACTGCTTTTTTGTAAAAGAACAAGCCCCAATATCAACTCCCGAGTTTATGCCCACGCGCAAACACATCTGCCATGTTTAGTTCCCACCTTACACCCCTCCTGATCACCCTCCTTGTTTCAGCCTTGCTGGATTTTTATCTCTGCCTGCTGGTGCATTGGCGCTACTGCGGCCAATTCGGGATCTGGTTTTTTCTGCCCATGGGCATCGTCTTTAGTCTGCCGAGCTTGTTTGTGCTGGGTCTGCCACTCTATTTGATTTTGATCGCCCCCGCCACCTGGCCCCAAAAAATGGCCCTGTTGGCGGTTTTGGCTTTTCTGGTGATCCGCCTGCTCGGACGTTTGACACGCCAACTCTTGAGCAAACGTTTTCCTAAAGATCGATCTCCACATACCTCGGCGACTTGATTGCCGAGCTGATCAAATAATTGATCACGGTGCCATCGGGCTGGATGCTGATAAATTCTTGGGTGTCTTTGTCCCATTTATTGACGAGAAATTGGTTTTTGTCGAGGTAGAACTGTACATCGAGATAAAAGGGCACGTCTGTACGTTCAGCAAAGGCCAGGGCTTGTGTTTTATAGGCCTCAGCATCTTCAATCGGGGGATTAAACAGAGCCCCAAAACGCTTAAAATTGGCCTGCAGGGCTTGGTCTGCATTTTGGCTGACGGTGCGCGACCATTTGCCATTGGGTTTGACGGCCACGCGTTTTTTTAAGCTCTGTAATTCTTGGTTGGTCATGCGCACCCCAAATGAGGTCAGGGTAGCGACAAAATTTCCATTGGAAATGGGAATCAGGGGATTATTCGGGATCACGTTGTTTTGACCGCCGGGCAGATTCGACAAGGTGGTGCTGCCATCGGGGGCAATGTCTTCAAAGTCAGGCAAAGCAGAAGGGCTTGTGACAACGGGGGCCTCTGGATTTTTGGTGCAGCCCGAAGAAAGCGTCAGTGCCAAAAGTAAAAACGGAAGCAAAAGTGAGAAAGGCAGATATTTAATCGGCATTGCCATAGTCAGAACCCATGCAATCAAGAGATGTTCTCATGATACAATACCCACTGTTATGAAATCAGCCATACAGCAACACAGTTTTTTTAAAATCCTGGAAAGTGATTTAAAAGCCCTCGAAGAAACCATGATGGGCGAACTCCAGGACTATGATACCACCTTGATCTCAGCTGCTACCCATCTGATGAAGGCGGGAGGCAAGCGCCTGCGCCCCGTGATGGCCCTGCTCTCTGCCAAAGCCACTTTGCCCGAAGGCACCCCTCTGGAGCGCCCCCACTTTCTCTTGGCCATGGCCCTCGAAATTCTCCATACGGCCACTTTGATCCACGATGATATTATCGACGCCTCTGATCTGCGCCGGGGCCTGCCCACGGTTAATCAGCAATGGGGCAACCGCACCTCTGTCTTGGCCGGTGATTTTTTGCTGGCCCGCTCTTGCTATTATGTCTCTGTGATCTCCAGTGTGCGCCTCAATACGATTTTTTCGCAAATGGTCATGGATATGTGCAACGGAGAATTGTCACAGTTTCAGCGCCGGTATAAAAGTACAATCACCTTAGATGAGTACCTCGATCAAATCAAATGTAAGACGGCACTCCTGATGGCCGTGGGTTGTCAGGGTGCGGGGATTGTCAACGGCGTTGAGCCTGAAATAGAACAGGCCCTTCATCGTTATGGCAATCAAGTTGGATTGGCTTTTCAGATCATGGACGATATCCTCGATTTTTCAGTCACTGAAAATGAAATGGGAAAATCGGCCCACAACGATCTGGCCCAGGGCCAAATAACGCTGCCCACTTGGTTTGCCCTGAAAAACTCCAAAGATGCAGGGCATTTGCAAACCTTGATTGACCGGCGCTTTGAGCAGGAAAACGATTTGGACAGGGCCTTTGAAATTGTCTTGGAGAGCAACGCGCTCGACGATTGCCACGCCCTGGCACAGCAGTACATTGAAGAGGCAATCGCGGCTCTGGCGATTTTGCCCAGTGGGGGCGCCCGGCAGTCCCTGGAAGAGTTGGCAGTCTTTTCTGCTCAGCGAAAACAATAGAAATATGGTATCTTATTTATTTAAGATAGGGAGGGATCCGCTGCAATGTTGATGAATGCGCTTGATAGCTCCAAACGAGCCCTCGGTGGCTGGCTTTGGCAGGAATTGACCGACGCTCAGATTGAATTTACCCTTTTCTGTGACCCGTTTGCAGGCTCTGGACGCGCCTCTCTGTTTTTTAAACGTCGGGGCTATCAGGTCTTTGCCTGTGACATTTTGCAAAGTCATTATTGGCGCAACCGCGCCCTGATTGAAAACAGCTCTGATTTCCTCACGCCGGAGCATTACCAGGCCCTGATTGCGCCCACTGATGCGGGTGCGCAGGCGCTGTTTCAGACCTGGGCCGATCACTATGTGACCAAAGAAGAAGTAGCCTGGCTCGGGGCTTGGTGGCAAAATATCAACACCTATCCTGAATTTCAAGAGAATCTCAACCTCAAGGGCTTGGCTTATACTGCGGTTTATCACACCCTCAACTATTGGTTGAATTACAATCAGTCTTATTTGCAGCCCAAGCCTCTGCCTGCCCAGGAAGTGCTCAAACACTACGTGCAGCAGGTCAATCACTTTGTCTGCGACAACCAAATGCCGAATATGTCCTATTGCATGGATGCCTATCAATTGGTGCCCGATCTTCCTTCCGATTCTCTGATCTGGATTTATCCTCCTGGCATGTCGGGTCTGCGCAATACCAACCGCAAAACCGAGTTGGCTGAGTGTTGGACCCGCCGCACCCCGCAGATCAATCTCGAAGGGGTGATCGAGGCCGATACCTATCCCAAGCTCGGACAGCCTTTTCACGATCCGGATACCTATTTGCGTGCGCTTTCGGCTTTCCTCGACAAATGCCAGCACATTCGTCTCTGGGTTGTCGGCCACAACGATGCCATGGGCATCTCGATGGAACAGCTCGAAGAACTGGTTTCGCAGAAGCGCACCATTTGGAAAAAAGCTTTATTTGAACTGCCTTACCCTGCTGCGGGCGACACCTATTCGGATGTTGAAACCGTTTTGGTTGCGGTGGTTGAATGAAATTTAGCGGTCGTTTAGCGGATTTTAGCCTGCCTGACGTGCTGAGAATTATCTTGCACGGCCAGAAAACAGGTTTTTTGTCTGTGAGTTTTAAAGGGGCTGAGAGCAAAATATTTATCAACCAAGGTCAGCTGCATCACGCTGAGAGCAATGGCCTGCAGGGTGAAAAAGCTGTTTTTGATCTCATGACCTACGATCCCCTCGCTGAATTTGAATTTGTCGAAGAAAGCCAAATGCCTGTTCAGACAATCAGCAGTGATTTGGATACGCTGATCCAAAATGGCATTGCCTATTTGGAGAGTTGGCGCAAACTCGGGCGTTTGTACCCCCGGTTTTCGGTCAATACCGAAGTTCAGTCGGTGAAGCCTGCTCCAACCACAGACCTCAGCCAAGCGGAGCAATCTTTGCTCTCTCTGGTGGCGGTTCATCCCCATCTCAAGCTCCATCAATTGGCTGAACACAGTGCAATTGAACTTGCAGAATTGCTGGAATTGCTGGTCTCACTTGAGAAAAAAGGCCAGATCCAACTCATCGGCGAGGAGCGGGTCGAACTGCAACAGTTCTTCCTGGAAACCGCCAATACCCTCTTTTCTGAGTTTGAATCCATCAGTGGTATCAAGCTTAAAGAAGAGATCACGACACGCCTGCAGAAAATTGTTGAAGAAAATAACTGGAATATCGAACTGCAAAATGGTAGAATTGTGGGTGATAAAATCCGGACAATCACCCTTGACGAGCAAAAGACGGTTTTCAGCTGCTATTTGCAGCAGCTGATTGGCCTGATTTCGCCCATTTATGGAGTGACATTTGTTCAGCAGGTAATGGAAAAAGTTGAAAAACGTTTTTCGGCACCGATTCAACATTGGGTGGACGAACTCAAACTAGAAGTTTAAGGTTGAAAAGATCATTATGCTAAACCCTCAACTCAGTAGCATGGTAATCACCCCAGAGGGGATTACCAAGATTACCGCGTTGCTCAACGAGTTGTACTCTGAAGCCAACGCTCGCTCGATTCTCCTGGTAGAAAAGAGCGGACAACATCTCGCCATGGTGGGAGAAGAATCGCCTCACGTTATGGCTCTTTCGGCTCTGGTTGTCGGTGCATTTTCATCTACCCGTGAAATTGCCCGTCTGCTGGGAGAGCCAGAGTTCAAAATCATGTTTCAACAGGGCAATCGTTTAAATATCTTCATCTCTTTGCTCGATTCACAGGATCTCATTACGGTGATCTTTGATGAACGTACCACGTTGGGGATGATCAAACTGAAAACCCAACAGATGACCAAACGCATCAGTGAAGAGATCAAGAATATGGCTCAATCCCAGGTTGGACAGGGGGGACCATGGCGCTAATTAACTACGCAAGCCGTGAAATTCACTGTAAGCTTGTTTTTTATGGCACAGGCATGGGGGGTAAAACCACCAACTTAGAATACCTGCACAAACAGCTCAGCCCCACTATTCGTGGTGAGATGGTTTCATTGAATACTGCCAACGAACGTACCTTGTTTTTCGACTTTTTGCCCTTGGATTTGGGCAGCGTACAGGGTTTTAAAACCAAATTCAGCCTGTACACGGTTCCTGGTCAGGTTGAGTACAATGCCAGTCGCCGCTTGGTTTTGAATGGCGCAGATGGTCTGGTCTTTGTGGCCGACTCTTCGCGTTCCAAGATCCAAGAGAATGTCGACAGCAAACAGAATATGATCGAGAATCTGGCTTCTTAT
>JBIKWL010000010.1:0-60135 GCA_044356335.1 Candidatus Sericytochromatia bacterium | reverse complement strand
AATCCGAGAGCCTGTTCAAGGGTCGTTGCGCAAACAGTCGAATAGGGAGTATGCTCTTCGATTTTTTTACGCGCCAAATGAGCCAGAGTCTGACTGTCTTCGAGGATCAAGAGATAGCGTTCTGAATCTTTGCTCATAACAATTAATTTCGTTTTTCTTCTACGCACATATTTTTAGAACACATACTTTTTTAAATGCACCGCCAAAATAGCTGAGGAAAACCATACTCACCCTAAACAATGGGATGCTGAGTTGTACCCGAATCATTTGTAGCTTTCTGGGGAACCAAACTTGCGTCTGAATTTCTAGTTTGTGTGGAAACCTTGTGTTTTCATGCCGAAAGCAACGTATAATGAACGTTTGAGTTTTTGCGCTGGTTCAGTACAAAAATCCCTATCTTTAAAAATTTGAAATGAAAACCATCTGAATGTCTGACAAAACTATGTTTATGCTATGAGTACCGCCACCCTTAATGCCGCAGGAATTGTCCAAAATTTTGGCAGTATTTACGCCCAGAGAGGTTCCGTCTATCAACAGGAGAAACGTGTTGAGATTACCTCATTGCTCGAAAAACCGGGAGGCCAGGTCGTCATTTCTGCCCGTGTGAACGGCAGTAAAGCTTACAGGGTGTCACTGACTGTGGTCGCGCAGGGGGAAGATCTGTGGCTCGAAGGGGCCTGCTCCTGTCCAGTTGGTAACGACTGCAAACACTGTGCTGCTGTGGCCTATGAATATTTACGCAACGGTTTGGAACCGGCTGTGCCAACCCTCAAAAGTGTTGGAAAAACCGCTGTTGAACGCTGGCTAGAAAATCTCTTACAGGCCCCAGCGCCCACACTCACCCATCCCAATCTACACAGTCAGATCCGGATTGCCTATCTGCTTTCTCTGGATACAGATAAATTGCCACAGGTCAAAGTCGTACGCACCCAATTGCTCAAGAATGGTACCTGGGGCAAATCCCGCTCCCAAGACCTGTTGAGCTTGACCAGCAGCAGCCCACCAGAAGGCGTCAGTGAAGCCGATCAAGAAATTGCCCGACTGCTGCGGGCCGAGAGTTTTGGGCGCTTTGGTTCTTATCAAGGCTCCGCCAGTCAGCCCCCCATTCCGTTAAACAGTGGCCTCGGCCTCTTGGCGCTGGAAAAAATCTTAAGTACCCAGCGCTGTCATTGGGAAGACACAGAAGGCCCCTTGGTGATCGCAGGCGCTCCGCGACAGTTACAGGCCACCTGGCAAAGCACAGCCCGAGGCGAGCGTTTACAGCTGATTACGGATCCCCCCTGCAGTGATATTTTAATCTCTCCCGAATTGCTCTATTGGGATGCCCTTCAAGGCCAGATGGGTCCACTTGAAAGCGATTTAGAGCGTTCACTGATCCCGCTTTTGCTCAAGGCCCCCGAAATCCCACGCAGCACATTGGAGTCGCTGGTGCCCCGCCTACATGAGCGCCTACCCCAATTGCATCTGCCCCTGCCCACGGGGCTCGAAATGGAACAGCGTGAGATTCAGGGGATTCTCCCCGTGGTCCATTTGACCCTGACTGTCGCTGGGAAATCCGATTCGCCAGCAGAGGCCTTACATCTGGCCCGGCTGGAGTTTGACTACGCAGGAGCCCGGATCAGCACACCCGTGATGCGCGAAGTACAAACCCTCTTTCAGGGACGCGCCCGTTTGCGGGTCTACCGCGCTCTGGCGCAGGAGCAAGATGCACTCAAAACCTTGACTCATTGGGGTTTGAGCGCCTTGCCATGGAAAGACCCGCGCACCTCAGAGCCGCCTTTGCGTTTTGGCTTTCCCCTGGGCAGCCTGATGGAAAAAGTCACAGCTTGGGATCGCTTTTTGCAAACCGCAGTGCCTGAGTTAAAGAAAAATGGCTGGCAAATCCATACAGATAGCGGATTTTTGCGAATTGAAGAGGGGCAAGACTGGTTTGGTCAAGTTGATACAGCCAATGAAAACGGCTGGTTTGAATTGAGTTTGGGGATCGAGATTCAGGGTGAGCAGATCAATCTCTTGCCGATTTTGGTCGGCCTCTTGCGTCAGGCTGAAAGCCCTCAGCAATTGCGTGCCATGGTCGGAGCCCAAAGTACGGTGTTGCTGCCTCTGGGCGAATCGCGCTGGTTGCGCGTCCCGAGTCAGCGACTCTTGGCGATTCTGGATACCCTGATTGAACTCTACGACAAAGAGCCTTTAAACGAAGAGGGAAAACTCGAACTGTCTGAAAGTGAAAGTCTGCAATTGCATTTATTGCTCAATGATCCTGAGCTCAATTGGCAGGGCGCTGGACATTTGCAGGAATTGTGCCAAAACCTGCAAAAGTTTAAAGGGATCACCACCTGCGAAGTGCCCGCCGGTCTAAAAACCGAATTGAGACCGTATCAGCAGGAGGGCTTGAACTGGTTGCAATTTCTCAGACAATATGGCTTGGGCGGCGTGCTGGCCGACGATATGGGTCTGGGCAAAACAATTCAAGCCCTGGCCCATATTCTGATTGAAAAAGAGGCCAATCGCCTGACGAGTCCGGCATTGGTGGTTGTGCCCGCCAGTTTGTTGTTTAATTGGCAGCGCGAAGCGGCACGCTTTGCGCCAGCTTTAAATAGCCTGGTCTTACATGGCACCCAACGCAACCCAGACCCAGAAGAGTTACAAGGTTATGATCTGATCATTACCACCTATGCCTTGGTGCGCCAGGATCTGGCCCGGCACAAACGCATTCACTACGCCATGATTCTGCTGGATGAAGCCCAGAACATCAAAAACCCCAGCTCCAAAACGGCCCAGGCCCTGTTTCAATTGCAGGCCAGTCAACGTTTGGCCCTGACAGGTACACCGATGGAGAACCACCTGGCCGAACTCTGGTCCATTTACCGCTTTGTGATGCCTGGATTTTTGGGCCCACTCGATCGCTTTACCCGGCTCTTTCGCACCCCAATTGAAAAATTGGCAGACACCCCCCGCCGCCTGCAATTGCAAGAGCGCATCAAACCGTTTTTGCTGCGCCGTACCAAACAGGCCGTGCTCGACGATCTGCCCGAAAAGACCGAAATTGTGAGATATATTGCCCTGGAGGGCAAGCAGCGCGATCTCTACGAAACCCTGCGGGTTGCCATGGATGCCCGTGTGCGTGAAGAAGTGCAGAAAATGGGGGTTAAGCGCAGCCAGATCATGATTCTGGATGCCCTGCTCAAATTGCGCCAACTCTGCTGCGACCCGCGCCTACTGGCCATGCAAGAGGCCCTGGCCTTGAATAAATCGGCCAAACTCGAAGCCCTGATGGAGATGGTACCTGAGATCCTGTCCGAAGGGGGACGGATTCTGATCTTTTCGCAATTTGTGAGCATGTTGCGCCTGATTGAAAACGAATTAAAAGTCCTGAATATCGACTATGCCCTTTTGACCGGAGAAACCCGCCAGCGCGAACGCGAAGTGGATCGCTTTCAAAACGGTGAGGTGCCCATCTTTTTGATCAGCCTCAAAGCCGGGGGTGTGGGTCTGAATCTGACAGCAGCAGATACCGTGATTCACTACGATCCCTGGTGGAACCCAGCGGTCGAAAACCAAGCCACCGACCGGGCCTGGCGCATCGGTCAAGACAAACGGGTCTTTGTCTATAAGCTCATCGCTGAAAAAACCGTTGAAGAGAAAATTCTGACGCTTCAGGCCAAAAAACAGGCCTTGGTGGCCGGCATTTATGCTGAGACCGCAGAAGGGGGCCATGGCGTCACTGCTGACGAATTACTGGCCCTGCTGCAAGCGGATTAAACATGAGGTCCAAAATAAAATTCAGACCTCTACCTGCTCGGCATTTTGTCAGCAGGATTGACTCTTTGCGGCTGTTTACGGGTCTCTTGCTCATTTTATGTGTCTTGTCTGGCTTGGGCTTTTTTCAGCCCGAGGTCCAAGCTGCACCGGCCGACCTCTTTGGCAGAAAATTGAAATGGCCCGCGGCCCCACACCGCATCGTCTCGCTCTCTCCTGCCACAACCGAAATGCTCTTTGCGGTTGGCGCAGGCGGGCTTTTGGTGGGTGTGACCGAAGACTGCAATTATCCACCACAAGCCCGCAGCAAAAAAAGCGTGGGGCGCTTTGGGGCCGTACAATTGGAGACCTTGGTGAAATTGCAACCCGACCTGATTCTGGTCACCTCGGACATGCAAAAAGTGCTAACCCCACTCAAACGCCTGCAAGTGCCGGTGCTGGGCTTTTCCAGTGCCAGTGTGAGCCAAATCAGCAGCAATCTCAAACAGATAGGCAACGCAGTGGGTCGCCCAGCTCAGGGGCTCAAAGCCGCCCAAGCCATGCAAACACGTCTGGCCAAAATCCGCAGCAAAATCCCCAAGCGCCCGCCCCCGTCGGTCTTTTATTTGCTCTGGGATCAGCCCCTGATTTCTGCCGGCCCCCAAAGTTTTATTGGCGACGTGCTGCAATTGGCAGGAGCCCGCAATGTGGTGCCGCAATTGCAGGCTCCATTTCCACATATCAGCCTGGAGCACCTGCTCAAAACCAATCCAGATGTACTGATTCTGCCTGAGACAGTGGCCAACCGCGTGAAATTAAACCGCAGCCCCTTTGATCAGCTGCAAGCGGTTAAACAAAAGCGGATTCTCTTGATCAACGACGACTTAATCTCGCGCCCCGCGCCCCGTGTCTTGGATGCCTTAGAAAAAATCGTGAAATTTTTGTACCCAGCCAAAACCAAAGTCTAAAACCTGACAAGTCGAAGACCCGATTCAGGCGCGCCAAAAAGCCGCAAGAGTGCCCTGTGGTATACTGCAGGCAATTCTGAGCAAGATTAGACCAAAGATAGACCAAGGTTAGACAATAGGTAATTATGATACAAGTGCGCATTTTTGAAGCCGGTGATGCCGAAGAACTTCAAGACAATCTGAATGACTGGCTGAAGGAACATGCAGAGATAGAAATCGTCAACATCTTACAGAGCGAAAGTGCCGTGTCTGATGAAGACGGCGATCTCTGCGGAAATACGACCGTCTCAATCTTTTACAAAGCCTAAGGGAGATAGCCATGAAAAAACTCAGCAAAACCCTGATCGCCGCCCTCTTGGTACTGGCCTGCAGTTTGCCTGTGACCGCCGCTGTGCAAGAAAGCCAGGTGGTGACCGTTGAAGGTGAAGCCGCCATTGAAAGCTCCCAGGCCCAGGCCCGTGAAATGGCCATAGCCCAGGCCAACCGTATGGCCGTCGAACAGGCCATGGGCGTTTATGTGGTGTCAGAAACCTTGGTTGAAAATGCGGTCGTGATCAAAGACAGCATTCTGACCAAAGCCAGTGGTTTTGTGAGTGGCTATAAAATTATTTCCGAAAAAGCCCAGGGCAAGATTTACCATGTCAAGCTGCAGGCCACAGTGGGTGTAGAACCACTGGTTGAACAATTGGCCAAAATGGGCCTCTTGCGCGAGTGGACGGTGGCTGTGGTGCTGGCTCCCCCGGACGGCAAAACCGCCCAAGAGTCCACCGAATCAGCCCGCATCAAACTCAATGGCTCGATTCTCGAAATGGGCTTTAAAGTCGCTGACGAAAATGCGCTGGTGCAACTCAACCAACCCCAGATCATGAATCAAATTCTCAAAGGCAATTACATGGCAGCCTTGCCCACCCTGCGTGACAATGGTGTGGATGTGCTGGTGGCAGGCAAAACCTTTACCCGCCCGACCGAGACCGGCGTCATGGAGACCTATGGCGGCATCAAAACGATCCTGACCGAAGGCCGGATTGATGCACGGGTGATCCGGGTGGATACAGGCGAAATTTTGGCAGCCAAATCCTTTAATGGTGTTGCCGGGGGCTCCACCCAGGCGATAGCTGAAGCCAAAGCGATTGAAAAAGCGGCAGGGGATGCAGGCAGCTATTTTTCCAAACAAATTGCTAAATTACCTGCCTCTACCACTCAAATGCTGCAAATGGTGGTCAAAGGCCTGAGTTTTGCCCGCGAAAAAGCCTTTCAGGAAGCTGTGCGCAAAGTCAATGGCGTGCGCAAATTAACGCGCAAAGTCTACCGCAACCAAGAGGCCGTGTACGAAATCGAATTTGCCGGCAAAGCGGATAATCTGGGTGATTCTCTCTCAGAAAACGCTGCACTGAAGAAATTTGGCTTTGAAATTCAAAGCCTGACCTCGGGTCGGATTGACGCCAAGGCCAAATAGCTGAAGATTTAACACTCATTTAATCAAGATTTATTAAGGCTTTGGTGCAGTCAGGCCCCCAAAAAGGCTATAAGATCTGTATCAAGCCTTTTTAAAATTTTCAACAAAGAGATTCAACAGAGAGAGACCATGGATATCCAAGCGCTGAAACAGGTAATGACCCAAGCTCAAACGGGCGGTCAAAAGATCAACGCTGCTGGCTTTGAAAAGATCCAGGCCGAGGTGCTGAAAGACAAATTGGTATCCCCAGAGGAAAGCCAGCTCCTGATGGACACGCTGACCCAGAACCAATTTGATCGCAGTGTGGTTCCCCATGTAATCGCTCTCGTCTCTCAGGGCCTGCAAGCGCCTGCTCTCGCCCAGCCTGCCGCGCCCGCAGCAGACAAACCTGCCGAAAAAGCACCCGAAAAAGCGCCCGAAAAAGCAGCCGAGCCCGAAAAAAAGAGTCCCTGGAAAAGCATTTATACATTTCAGGGCAACGCCAATTATACCTCTGTCAGCGATGGCTGGAACGGCCAGTATGGCAGTGAAAAAACAGCCACAAAACTTGAAGGTTCCTTACAAACCGATGTGAACTACGAAGAGGGCAAAACCAGTTGGAAAAACCGTTTGCTGGTTGAATATGGCAACACCTTCGTCAATGGTGAAAACCAAACATCCGTCTCCCGCAATAATCTGGAATTAACCAGCGAGGCCGCCCACAAAATCGGTGAACAGGGCAACGTCAAAATTGAAGTGCCTTATGTCTCGCTGTATACCAAAGGCCCCCTGACTGAAATCGACGGGCGCAAGTTCCGCGAGACCACCGGTGCCAAAGTCACGTATACCACCGATGACAAACAGGGTGAATACTCAGTCAAAGTCGGGGCCGGTTTACAACAGACCCACGATCCTGCCAGCAAGAGCTGGAACAACGAGGTTGGGGTTGAAATGGTGATCGAGGCCAAACAAACCATGGGCTTTATGAAGGCCCCCATTGTCTCTGCAACGGGTATCAAATCCGAAAACGTCACCTTTCTCGATCGTCTCGAAGGCCGGGCCCAGGTCAATGCCTTTAACCCACTGCAAAATGGCGCAGCTCTTGCCAATACCGATGTCGGCATCCGCGTTTCAGCGCGCTATTATGTCAACGATAAAAAGAGTGTTTGGGTGGGTGCCACCCAACAATGGCAGTATGGCGGCAAAGACACCAGTACCTGGGAAGAAAAGTTCTCCGCAGATCTCGGCTTTAAGTTTGAATAGCCGTTAAAAGCGCCTGGGCTTGCGCAGCCTGTTTTCCCCAATTTAAATGCATCAATTGCTCTTTTTCCTGGGCAAAAGCCTCTAAGAACGAGCGCAGCGCATTGTCAGCCAAATTAAAAGATTCATAGATTTCCAAGACCCCATCGAGCAAGGCTGCCATCACCCAAGCCAAATCTGTTCGCCATTCTGGGTGTTGCCCCATCAGTCGGGCCATCGCAACAGCCATGCCACGGGTGCTGTCATTGAGGCGGTATTTGAGATTTTGGGTGCCCAAGACCTGTTCTTGCACCAGGGTAAAGATGACCAAAATGCGCAAGGCAGGACTATCTGGGGGCAAATAATGGCAAACCACCGAGATCAATTGGGCTGTGATTTTTTCAACGGCCGGGTGTTTGCGCACGGCCAATTGCATCACAACCTGGCTCAATTCTCGCAGGTCTTTTTCCAGCTCAGAATTGAGCATGGGGGCCGCCTGTTTGAGGCGCTGGCCCACATGGTGATGCAAGGCCTCTTGAAAGGCCTCCGAGAGCATGTCCACAGGTTCAAGCGCCGCATAGAGTAATTTGCCCGTCTCAGTGAGTTTATACCCTGCAATTTCCTGTTTGGGGGAGAGGCGCTGTTGTAGAGGGTGCTGCAGCGGCTGAGAGTCGGCCTGCCAGCGCTGAATCCAGCCATAATCATTGAGCAATTGCCAGAGCAACTGATTGATCCCCACATAGGGCCCCGAAGGGGTGCGCAGCAGAGCCAAATAGATGCCCGCATTGGCAAAGAGAAAGGGCCGCCGGGCGTCTTGAGGGGTGGTGCGAATCTGAAAATGCAACATGACCTCTTCGAGAAAATGAATTTCGCGCAGCAAAATATTGCGGGCCAGCAAATAAAAAGACAATTTGCCCTGGCGCAGCAGATCTTCAAGTTCGGCGATCAAGGCAGGCACAAACTCCCGCAGAAAAGGTGCGGTTAAGTCAAAAAGTGGTGCGGGCAAGGTATTGAGTTGAAAGGGGCCAAAATGGCGCGAGAGCAAATATTGGCAGAGCATCTGCCGCAATTCAGGTATATCGGGAGAGAGCAAAATAGCCTCTAATTGAGGCGCTTGAAGCTTGTCTAAAAGCTGGCCTACTTCTGAATACAAAGACAGGCCTGAACGCAATTCGAACAGGCGCTGAATTTTATAGGTAACAGAGGACAGGTGGTAGTCTTGCTGAAGTGAAGAAGACACGGCCTAAGTTAATAGAGGTCGAAGAAATTCCCCAAATTGGCGCGGCAGGCGGTTAAAAGCAGCGCGTTGCCGATCAGGAATGCCCAGGTTGCAATATGTCTGAATTTTTTCATGGTAATTACCTTTTTGCGCGATATCAAAATTTAGTATAACACAGAGCCCGCCAAGCCGTGTGACCAAAGGCCGAGGACCGTGTTAAAATCGGGGGTATGTATGATATCCCAACATTTGTCGCACATTTAAACGAACTGCACCAAGCAGGCAAACCCTGGGTGGTGGCCCTTTTGGTAGACATTACCGGCAGTGCGCCCCAGAACGTAGGCGCACGCATGGTGGTGACCGAAGCCGGTCTTCACAGCGGCACAATTGGCGGGGGCAAAATTGAGGCCCGCGTGATTCAAGAGGCTTTAAACCTGCTCAAAAGCCGTGAGAACCACGCCTATTTCGAGTGGAACCTGCAAACAGAGATTGGCATGACCTGTGGTGGGGTCGTGCGGATCTTTTTGGAGGCCCACCGGCCCCAGGCCTGGACGATCGCCGTTTTTGGCGCAGGGCATGTGGCTCAGGCCCTGATTCCGCTGCTGACAACTTTGCCGTGCCAGATTTATTGCTGGGATCCCCGCCCAGAGTGGATTGAAGCCCTGCCCAGCCACCCCCGACTCAGGGCCGAAGTGGCGGAACAGCCCGCCGAGAAAGTCTCTGACCTGCCCATCGGCAGCTATTTGCTCTCACTGACCATGGGCCATGCCCACGACACCCCGATTCTGGCTGCTGCCCTCAAACACCAAGCAGCGGATCCCGAGGCCTTTGCCTTTTTGGGCGTGATCGGCAGCCCCGCCAAAGCAGGTGTGCTCAAACGCGAACTGGGGAAGCAAGGTATCTCAAAAGAGCTGCTGGCCCAATTGCATTGCCCCGTCGGCTTGCCTTTGGGCAGCAACGAACCGGCTGAAATTGCCATCAGCATTGCTGCCCAGCTCTTGCAGGAGCGCGACAGAGTGCAAAGCCATGCAAAATGGGATCAACCCGGCTACCGCAAACGCTGAGTGTCTCCCTCATCAATTGTATTAAAGGCGTCATCCCAAGAAATGTGCGCTTGCGTCTTCTTCGCCATTCCCTGATTTAAACAAACCCTCACTTGCCCGCTTGCCTGACAGGCCTCTCTCACTCGCGCTTGAGCACCGAGACCGTGCCGTCGGTAATATTGCTGACATAGACCTGATTGCCCGCAAAGGCCATTTTGTGGTGGCCTTTGCCCACCGCCAGGGTGCGTTTGACCGCCAAGGTCTCACTGTCGATCACGGTCACGGAATCACCCGAATCGTTGGCCACCCAAAGCTCGGCGCCATGATCGTGGCCCTCATGTTTGGTGGTCATGAGAGCGGGAGCCAAATAGATATGCACAGGGCGCAGGCCGGTTTTGATCCGTCCCAGTAATTTCTGTTGGGCGGCATCAAAAGCCGCGACTTCGTTGCTGCCACTGAGGGTGACAAAGATGCGCTTCGACTCAGCCACAACCGCCATTTCTGTCGGTGCCATAAAGGTTTCTGTCAAGGTCGTGGTGTTGTTTTTGGCGATATCGTGGAAGCTGATTGTATTGGAGGCATTGTTGCCAATCGCCAAGACCTGATCGGCCCCCTCCCAATTGAGCAGGGCCAGCGCAGAGGGACTGTTGCCCGCTTTAACTTTGCGTTCGCTACCTGCAGACTGAAAGAGACTCAGATCGTTGTCGCCCGGATTGGGCACGGCCAGCCACTGCAAACCCACAGCCAGAGCGCGGTGCCCGTGGCCATCGCTGCTGCCTTTGCCGACATTCAACTTGCGCAAAACCGGTGTTTGGGCCAGGCCTGCACTAAAATCCAACTCTGTCACAGCAGCTTCGCCCGTCAGCGAAACCCAGGCTTTTTTATCGTCGGCGCTGATGACCACTTTGTCGGGCCCTTTGCCCACTTGCAGGGTGTGTAAAAGGGAATGATCTTGTTTGGGATCGATCACATACAGCAAACCCGCTTCGGGATTGATCAAAAGCACATGGGTCTCGCTGTGAAAGGCCTTGAGATAACCGGGTTTGCCCTGGGGCAGCGTGAGGGTTTTGACCACTTGATTGCTGCGGCTGTCGATCACCGAGACGGTGTTTTCACCGCTGTTGGCATTGTAGACAAAGCCCTGAGCAGCGGCCATGCCATGGGGAGATTTGCCCACCTGAATCGTGGCAAAAGGTGCAGGCAAAGCAGAGGATGAAGCCTGGACCGAAGGCAAAGCAGCAGGAGAGGTTTGGCAAGACGCCAACAGGCCCAAACAGGCACTCAGACAAACACAGAGAAGCAATGATTTTTTCATAGCAAAGATTCCTTATTCAATAAATTGGTAATAGATCAGATAGAGTGCATAATCTGTCTGGGCGTTGTAACCCGCCAGAGGTAAATCTACCCCAACCGCCATGCGCACCCCTTGATAGCGGTCAAACTCGTATTGCAAACTGGGCACCAATTTGAGTTTGGCCGCAGGCTGAAAGCCGCTGCTGCCCGCTGACCAAGCTCCCCATTGGCCATTGAGGCCCAGGCCCAGATGCCAGCGGGGCAAAAACTGAAAATTGGCCTGCAGCTGGTAAAGCAAACTCTGGCCGACAAAGAAAGGGCTAAGAGTGGTGGCAGGTTCACCCAGGGCACGGGAATAACCCAGATTGAGAAAAAACTCCCAATCAAAATTGGGTTTGTACAGGCCAAGTAAGCCCGCTGAAGCCGTTGCCAGACCGGCTCCGGTGGTCCATTCGGGCAAATTCGGATTGACTTGGCCCGTGGGCAAACTCAGATTGCCCCAGGCGGCCAAAGCGGCGTTTTCGTATTCCAGAAATTTATAACTGCCCTGAAACTGCAGATCGCTGAGCCCAGCCCCAAAGACATTGCCGCGATCGGTGGGAGAAATACTGCCAAAAGCCCCCCAGGCCGCGCCAGACAAAAAATTGCCTTGCAGGGGCAATTGCAACCCAATGCTGCTTTCGGGCGTGGGGAAATAGAGCACACCCAAAAGTGCTTGATAGCCTTGCATCAGGCTCTCTTCGGGCATGGGACTCCACTGCCCGCGCTCGTTAAAGCTGCCTGTGTATTGGCGAAAACTGACACCCGATTGAATCAGCCACTTACTGGAGCCGGAAAAGAGACTGGCGGCCCCGCCAATTGCGCCGAGATCAGCCGAACTGCCGGTGCCTCCGCAGCCACAGCTCAGACAGGCAAGAGCCGGTTGAACAGGCAGCGTCCAAACAGAGAGGCCCAAACCCAGGCTCAAACAATGAGCAAAGAAGTGAGTATAAAAGCGTTTAAAAGATTTCAACATGCCTTCAATCTAACAGGCTGCTTTGTCTCGCCCAAGCAAATAGCGGCAGGCAGAGGTGCAGCAATTTGTTGCAGGCCAGCATAAACAAAAGGAACAGCACCTGATCAATGATTCACAAGCAATGACTCAAAAGGGATTACTCAAAGCGGGGTCACTCAGAAATGCCGTATCTGTCAAACTGTTTAAAAAGGCCAAAAGATCTGCTTTTTCCTGCTCGTTGAGCTGAAAACCTTTAACAAATCCACTTTTATATGGATTCTGGGCACCCACCCCCGCATGGGGCCCGCCAGAGAGGGTGCGCCCGCCCGCTGCGTAATGGTCAATCACGCCTGCCAGCGTTTCAATACTGCCATCGTGCATATAGGGCCCCGTCACGGCAATATTGCGCAGGCTCGGGGCCTTAAAACGGCCCATGTCCTGGGCGGAAAAGCTCAGCTCATAAAGCCCGCGGTTGGGTTCGGGGTAAGCACCACTCCCGCCCAGGTTATAGAGACCGGTATTGTGAAAGCTGAATTCTGCAAAGGTTGTCCGTTTGTGGCGCGTGGCATCTGAGAAATTAAAGCCCCCATGGCAATGGAAACATTCCAGGCGCTCACTGAAAAAAAGATCCGCTCCGCGCTGAGCATCGGCAGGCAGGGGTTCTTTGTAATAGACAGCGCGATCATAAGGGCTGTTGGCAGAAATCAGGCTGCGTTCAAAAGAGGCAATGGCCGCTGTCAGATTTTTGAGTTGGAACGGCTCCGCCTGCTCAGGATAGGCCTGCGCAAAGAGTGAAACATAAAGCGGAACCGCCTTTAATTTCTCCAATAACGCCGTCTCTTGCCCCACCAAGCCCAATTCGGGAGGCGTTTCGCCAAAGAGTGGCACCAACATTTGGGTTTCGAGGCGAGTCAAATGGGGATTGGCCCAGGTCAAGACGGCGGCATAAGCCACATTGCTGAGGGCCATGCTGTTGCGGCTGAGGGTATCACCATGCACCCCTTGGGGAGTGGCCTTGCCATCGCTGAAGGCCCGTTTTTGTTCGTGGCAAGAGGCACAGGCCATTTTGCCATTGGCAGATAAACGGGGGTCATAAAAGAGGTGGCGTCCCAGTGCCACTTTGGCAGAAGTCATGGGATTGTCTGCAGGCACAGCGGGTTCGGGATAACCCGGCGGCAATTGCCATTTCCAATCAGACGTGGCTGGCCGCTCTGGCACCTTTGCTGATGCAGCAGTCAAAACCGCAGAAACGGGCTGACAGGCACTTAAAACCAATAAGACACCTATCAGCCACGCAAATCCAGTCATTTTATTTCAGCGCAAAGAAAGTCTGGCTAGACATTGCCTGAGTTCCAAAGGGCAATCCAAAATTTTTGAAAACCCCTGCACAATCGGCATCATCCGGGGCAGACATACAGCCCCCGGCGCTATTGGCCTGGTTTTGATCGAGATTGCTGTCTGCCAGCAATTTGCCCAAATCGGCTACCACTGTGTGTTTTTGAACTTCAAATTCAGGCAAATTGACAGTTACACGGTTCGGCTGGGCACAATTGGCGGGCGGAGTGGTCGAGAGGTTCGAGGTATCGCCATGGGCCGCTGTTGGAGCTGCGGCTTCGTGATGAACATGCATATCTGCGGCATGGGCCGTAGCCGAGGCGACAGGCGTGGGCATGCCCGTACAGCCTGTGCTGCCCAAATGCAAGAACCATCCCGTGGGCTGACCTGTGCTGCGCAGATCGAGACGGGCAAATTTATAACCCGAGCGCCAAACCCAGAACAGCGAGGTTAAATTGAGCGGAGAAGGCGCTTGGTTGACATCGCCATGGTTCAGTTCAAAAGGCACGCCCAATTCAAATTTCAGCCCCTTATAAGAGCCTGCAGGAACCGTTCCAGACACTTCAAAATGGGTCTCAGGGGTGCCTTCGCAGGTGCCGGTTTTGTCTTCAAAATCCAGCAGGGCCAGATTCTTGTGTTGCCATTTGCCATCTTGATCCAATTGCACAGGCACAGCTTGGCCCTGGGCATTGATCAGCTGAACTTGGCTCAGATACAGGCGAAAATCCAGCGGGGAGATTTGGGTTTTGCTGCTGCCCAGACCTGTATAGCTCTGGCCACAGGCAAAAGGCTGACCATTGACCTCGGCTTTAAATTGAATTTTGATCTTTTGTCCGTTTGCAACAGCAGGGCTGGCAGAGGATTGGGGAGCAGGGGTATTCACTGGGGCCGCACAGGCCACCAGCAAACAGGGCAAAATTAAGACAGAAGCAAAGCGACGCATGGAAAACACTCCTTTAACTGAAAGCAGAAATAGCACTCCCAGCATAGCGAGAAGTTGAACCCAGCCCAAGCAGATAGCCGCAGAGAGGCCTGCAGCATTTTGTTGCAGGGCGGTTATTTCAGGCCGGTCTGGCGCAATTTGCGCTGCAGGCTTTGGCGGTGAAGATTGAGCCAGCGGGCTGCTTTGGAGATATTGCCGCCACAGCGGGCCAAGACATATTCCAAGTATTCGCGCTCATGGCGCTCCAAACTTTCGATCGGCTCGTCGGGGTCTTCTTCTCCAGGCGGCAAATCGACCCAGAGGGCCTTTTCAAGCCGCTCCAGCGAAACCGGTTTGGTGAGGTAATTTACAGCCCCGCGTTTGATCGCTTCGACTGCCGTCGAGATACTACCATAGCCCGTTAAGACCACCGTGCGACAGCCCGGCTGGGTTGTTCGAATCGTGCTGACCACATCCAGGCCCCAATCACCCTGAAGGCGCAAGTCCACGACAGCAAAGCGAAAGATCTGTTTCTCAAGCAAAGTTTGCACCTCAGCCAGGGTGGCTGATTCAGACACGGCATACCCTTTTTCGCCAAATTCAAGCTGCAAAGTGGCACGAAAATCCGCATCGTCTTCAACCAAAAGCAGCGCGGGGGAAGGATCATCAGGGGTCACAACTAAACTCCCAAAACAAAATAATCGAGGTCGGTGTTAAGATGGGTTATATCACCTCTGGCTCAGATCCTGCAAGTGCAGCATTTAAGCAAATAAGCAGAAGAAAAAGCAAAGATGTCAGCGGCTCTGAATATCAATAACCTGCCCCAGTGGCTTTTGCCCACCCGGCCACAGCCCAGCGAAACCGAAGCCAAACTGGGCTGGTTGGTGCTCTTGCGCTGGTTGACCGTGGGTGTACAGGCCGCAGGCATCATTTTGGCGGCCAGTTTAAATCTGATCTTGCCCCAACAGGTCCCCGTATTATCTGGGCTGACACTGCTCTTGGTGTTTGCCAATCTGCTCGCAGGCTGGCGACTCCGAACCTATCCGCCTCAGTCTGAGCGTCCCGAGCGTCCTGAGCATCCAGCACGTCTGCTCTTTTGGATGCTGCTGGACTGGGTTCTGTTTTTGGTTCCCATCAGCTTGGTGAGTGGCATTCACAATCCCTTTTTTCCGCTGGTCTTTTTACATGTGACCCTGGCTGCCGTGCTTTTGCCCACGCGCATCAGCCTGCTTTTTTTAGGTCTTGTGTTGGTCTCGGTCTATTTGCTCAATCCCGTCACCTATCTCTGGAGCCAATTTGGTGGCTATATACGGCTCTCTTCGCTGCTGGCCACGGCGATCGAAAGCCTGATTTTGGTCGCCGTTTGGGGCTTTGTGCATTGGGTTTCTCTCAATTTGAGCCATTACCGCCAGCAATTGCAACGCTTGCAAACGCAACAGGAGCGCTTGCAGCGGATTCACCTGCTCGGCGCTCTGGGGGCGGGGGTGGCCCATGAATTTGCAACGCCATTAAACACCCTGCGTTTGCGTTTGCAACGCCTGGGCCGCCACTATGACGCCGATCAACAGCCCGCAGATCTTGTCGCAGCCTTACAGGCCCAAGCCCAATGTGAAAGCCGCCTGCACAATCTGGCCTCTTTGCCCACAGCAGAGAGTTTATCGAGCCTCAAGCCTCTGTCTCTGGAGCCCGTGTTGCGCGAACTGAGCCGCCAATGGGCCGAGAAAAACCCCACTCCCCCCCTCAAACTGGACTTCGCTCTGCCTGAAGCGCTCAAAATTCCGCTGCCCGAATTGGCCTTGAAACAGGCCCTGTTTAATTTGCTCGACAATGCGGCCCAGGCTGCCGGGCCCTCACAGCCGCTGGAAATTTGCTTAAAGGCCGAAATGGGCCATGTCCTGCTCGAAGTGGCAGATCAAGGCCCTGGCTGGCCCGAAATTGTGAAAAGCCATCTGGGTGAGCCCTTTGTGACCACGCGCCCGACGGGCACGGGACTCGGGCTCTACTCGGTCTATTTGCTGGCCACAGCTTTGGGCGGCCAATTGGAATTGCTGCCCAACATTCCCCAAGGGGCACGGGCCCGTTTGCGTTTGCCTTATGTCTGAGTCCATGCCAATGCCCCAAGAAGACACAGAAGACACACTTCAGGCCAAGCTGGAAGCGACCCTGCGCCAGCTTTTGCCCCTCAGTCCCGAGACCCGCATCAGCCTGCAAGAGGGCCTGCTGCCCACGGGTGAAACAGAAACCCTTTTAAGCGTGCAGCCCCCTGAGAGCCAGGCTCTCCACTACCACCTGCCCAAGGCCCTGGCAGAGATCGGCGAAGAAGATCTGATTCGGGCCTTGGTCTACCGCGAAGGCGGCGGCTGCTCCCATGCCCATGGAGAAGATTAATCCGCGCCAATTTGCCGGGTATAGTCAAAATGCTCGGTATAACCAAAGCCACCCACACGGCTGCCGTCAGGGCGAATCTTGGTGATCTTGCAGCGCCCTTCCCAATAGGTCGGCGCGATATCGTAGGGCTTGGTGGCCGCCACCTCTTGATCGGCCTGCACAGCTTCGACTTCAAAGCTCTCACCGGTCTGGGGCAGATGCACGCGCCAGCGGGTCACGTAGAGACGGCCTGTTTTGGGGCTCTTCCACCACTGCAGGCGCTCAATTTTAAAACCTTCGCCATGGATGGGTTTGCTGCGGCTGTCGAGGCCATTGACATAGCGCTCCAGCTTTTCGCCGTTGCGCTTGCGGAAGCCAAAGAGATTGTATTCACTGCCATCGTCCATTTGGAAAGAAAACCAATCCCAGCCGATGCGCAAGGCGACAAAATGGCCCCATTGGTGATCCATCCAAGACTGGCCCGTGACGGGAAAGGCTTTGCCATCGACTTCAAGGGTGCCCACCGTCTTCATGCGTGTCACTGAATAATAATACGAATCCAGACCTTCGGGCATGTCGATCAGGCCATTGCCGTTGATCATCAGCGGTTGTTTTTCGGATTCCATACGCAAATTTAATTTAAAGCGCCCACCCAGCGGGAATTGCAGGGTATAGGCAAAAGGGCCGACCTGATCACTCAGTAAAGGGCCATAAGCCACTTTGTTCTTTTCACTTGAGAAGCTCACAGCTGAGGGCCTGTAAAAATTGCGCTCATAGGTAAAGGTTTGGTTTTTTTCGTCGGTCACGGCCAAGTGGGCAAAATTGATCACCGGCGCGACGCGGAAATAGCAGAGTTCGTAGCCATAAGGGCGGCCTTCAGCGGTTTGCAAATGGCCAGTATAATACCACCACTCCGCCAATTTGGACTTGTGCGCCCCCTGATCGCGGTTAAAATCAATCGGCTTATAGGCCTCGGGCGAGACACCTTTGACGGGGGTTTTTAACAGGGCTTCGATTTCTGCCAAACGGCCCGCAAAACGGCCAGCGTTGGCAGAGCGGCTGCGCAGAGTTTGAGCCACCTGGGCCCCGATTGCGTTGCGCGAACCTTTAAAATATTCGGGTTGGTTTTTGCCCCAGTCGAGATAGGCCTGCAAACTGGCCTCAGAACCCTGATCGAGATCTTCGAGAATGGTTTTGATTGAGAGGTCGAGGTATTGTTTTTCGTTAAAAGAGGCTGGCAGCGGCTCTTGGGTATTTTGGGCATTTTGGGCCTGAATCAAAGCAGCAGGATTGGCTGCTGGATTGGCCGGAGGAGGAGAGAGAGGCGCACAGGCCGTTAACCCCAATAGAAGAACCGTGAGCAGTGAAACTTTGCGAGACATAAAACAGACCTACCCAAATAATGATTCAGAAAGAAGATGACCGACGATTTTAAACGCGGGGTTATTTTAATCGTGGATCAAGGGCATCCCGCACCCCATCGCCAAAGAGATTAAAGGCAAACACCGTGATCGCAATGGCCAGACCGGGAATCAAGGGAATCAGGGGCGCGTCACGGAAATACCCCAACCCATCGTTGATCATGCTGCCCCAACTGGAGGTAGGCACCTTGACCCCAAAGCCCAAAAAGCTGAGCGAGGCCTCGGTCATGATCGCACCGGCCACCCCCATGGTTGCCACCACAATAATCGGGGCCACCACATTGGGCAAAATATGCCGGAACATAATATACGAAGATTTGGCCCCCAGCGATTGCGAGGCCTCGACAAATTCCATTTCGCGGATCGTGAGGACTTGGCCGCGCACGAGACGGGCGTATTGGGTCCAGCTCACAATCGAAATCGCAATACAAATAAAGATCACCTCAGGGGTGATGCCCGCAAGCGCGGCAATGCCAAAAAAGCCATTTAAGATCTTGTCTAGGGCCCTGTCACTGTTGCCCAATTGGGAAGGGTTGATCACCGCCACAATCGCCATGACCAAAAGCAGATCGGGGAAAGCCATCATGATGTCGGTAAAGCGCATGATCACGGTATCGACCCAGCCACCAAAATAGCCAGAGATCAGACCCAAGACCGTGCCAATCACCACGGCCAGGCCAATCGCAATCACACCCACCTGGAGCGAAACCTGGGCGCCAAAAATCAGGCGGCTCAAGACATCGCGCCCGCTGGCATCGGTACCGAGCAAAAAGAGCTTGTCGTTGATCAACTGGGCCGAAGCCACAGGCAAATTGAGCTCGTCGGCATTTTCGATTTTGAGCATACTGCCACCCTGGGCTTTGGCCATGGCCGGGCTGACGGGGTTGACGGGCACGGTCAACGTCTTTTCACCGGGCTTGAAGGTGATATTGTCGCGGGCGGTGAATTCTTCGCCCTGGGGGGTGACGTAGATGACATTGGGGGGAATGATCAACTCCCGTTCAACGGGAGCTTTGAGTTCGAGCGTGAGTTTTTTGCCCCAGCTGTTGATCGGCAAAGGCATGCCATAAGCAGAGGTGCCATTGCCAGCTTGGTCGTGGGGCTTGTGGGGCGTGATCAGCGGTGCGGCCACAGCCACAAAGACCAACAAGACAATCACAATCCCGCCAAAGACGGCGATTTTATCCCGAAGCAAGCGCTTTAAGGCCTCTCTCCAGAGACTCTCTCCGCCCCCTTCGACATGCATTTGCTGCAGTTCGCCGGTGGCCATTCCCAGGTTTGAACTCATGCCTGCTCCTTGTGTTTCTGCCCGTGTGATTTTTTAGAAAGGCATTTCCACATGTTAGCAGATTTTGGCCTTTTTCCGAAGAGCGGCAGATGGCCTTGGCGGGTCTCAGGCGTTTTGAAGCTGCCTCTGCTTGGCCGTTTTTTGATACTGATCACAGTGGTGAATACCCAAGAAAAAGGCCAACAAGAAATAGATCCCCCGATAATTCGGCTGGGCCAAAAATCCCATTAAAACGAGCAAAGCCACCGTATTTTTAAAAAAGATCTGGCCCAGGCTCTGAGCCAAACGCAAAAGCGAAAGACGCAACCAAAGCCAAGCGACAGCGCTTTCGAACAAAGACAAAACCAGCCAAAAAGCGAAAATAACCCGCAAATTTTGCCCATTCATCCGGTGGGGAAAAACATCTTCTATGCTCAAGAATGGGCGTGGAAAATCACATGAAGACCAAATGAGAAAACTGTAAAAAATATCCATCCAAACCCAGGCAAAGACACAGGTCAAGAGTAAAAAAGCTGCAGAACAATTAAAGAAGCCCACAGAAAAAAACAGCTTGCCCCAGGTTTCAAGTTGTTTTAAATTGAGCAATTTCATCATGAATTTGAGAGCACAAGAGGCTCGCCTTTGTCTGTCAAGATTTGACCATCACCATTCAAGCCATAAATAAAAAACCGAGTTGGAGACTCAGACTGATAGAGAACCAAGAATCGAGAGCGGGCCTTGGCATAGGTATAAAAGCGAATACCCAACCATTCGGTGTAGGGATCTCGGCGTCTGACTTCTTCGGCTTGGGTCTGGGCCTCAAAATCGGCAAAGGCAGATGCTTGTTTATCAACTTGAGATCCGGGCCGGATCGCGTCTTTCCAATAGGGATTGGAAGCTGTTGTCGCTGCTTGATGGAGTTCAGAGAGCGTAGCAGGATACATCCCGCCCCAATCCACCCCATAGGTTTCCAAAGTCGTTTGCAGGGTAAACATATTGGCTTTGGTCGAAGAAGCAGGGCTCATATATCGACAGCTGCAGACAGGTAATTCAAAAACCAACCACCACCCAAATAGGCAAACCAAACTCAAAACAAGTATTTTTTTCCCGTACATTTTGAAGTAAATAGCCCTTTTTCGCAAGGATAACCCATTTATTCCCAGTGTTCACCCAGCCAAAACACACCCAAAAAAATCTGTGTGGAAGGTTCTTTTCCGTTTATAATATTAGACAATTACAAATCCCTTCCGAATCACATCAATACGCCTCTTTTTAAAAATACCGGGCATCTGACAGGATTGAGATAACTGCTGATGAACATAGATTTTCGCCAAATTGTGAATGCCCTCTCCGACACCCTGGATCTGGTGGGCGTCGACGATTACCAGCACTGCAAACGGGTGGCTTTTATGGCCACCGAATGCGCCCGTCACATGGAATGGCCGCAAGCGGATCTGGACCAGATTTACCACGCTGGACTTCTACACGATTGCGGGGTATCATCCACCCGCGAACACGCCCATTTGGTTGGCGAACTCGATTGGCGTGGTTCGGGCAATCACTGCACGCGGGGCTATACCATGCTCGAAGAACAACCGGCCTTTAAACACCTCGCTGACATTGTGCTCTATCACCACACCCATTGGGATCGGCTGCAAGAACGCCCCCTTGAGGAAGACACCCGGCTGATGGCCAATCTGATCTTCTTGGCCGACAGAATAGACGCGCTAACCACACACCACAAGAACCAAGATATTTTGCTCGCCCGCAACGAAATTCAAACCACCCTGAGCGGCCATGGCGAAACCATGTTTTCGCCCCATTTGCTCACGGCCTTTTTGGACACCAGCAGCAGTGAATTTTTCTGGTTAACCCTGGAGATGCGGCATTTAAATCTCTACCTGCGCGAGATGTCGCTGCATCAGCTCAAGCGTGAGATGAGCCCCAATGAATTTTTGCAAATCGCCAAACTCTTTGCCTGTATTGTCGATGCCAAGAGTCCGTTTACCGCCAGCCATTCGCTGGGAGTGGGCAATCTGGCCCACCACCTTGGCCAGTTAGCGGGCCTCAACAAACAGACCTGTTATTTGCTCGAAGTGGCGGGTCTGTTGCACGATTTGGGCAAGCTCAATATCCCCGACGCCATTCTGGATAAAACAGGCCCCCTCAACGAAGAAGAAAAAGCTGTGATGATGCGCCACAGTTTTGAGAGTTACCAGATTCTGCGCCAGATCGACGGTCTGGAAAAAGTCGCGGAATGGGCCGCGTTTCACCATGAGACACTCTCAGGAGATGGTTATCCCTACCGGCTGAGAAAGGTCAGTCTCTCACAAGAAGCCCGGATTGTGGCTGTGGCAGACGTCTTTCAGGCTCTGGCCCAGACCCGCCCCTACCGGGGCCCCCTGCCCCCTGAAAAAATTTTGGCGATCTTAAAAGACATGGGGCTCAAAAACAAGCTGGACACCGATCTGATCGCCTTGGTCGAAACCCACCTCGACAGCTGCTGGAAAGCCGCCACCGTCCACGAGGAAAATGACAGCTGTTTGATTTAGGCCCTTGCCATTTACAGCCAAAATGGCTGCGCGCTATCCCCTCATGCCCTGGAGCGCATTTATGTTACACTTAACAGCAATCTGCAGAAACAACCCAGCCCACCTACCGGTAATCAAGCATGAGTGAACTACGCGTCATACAAGGTCCCCAGGACGAAGCTGCTGCCCTTGAGGCAGAGGTTCGCAAACACGTTTCCATCACTTCCGTTGATAAAGTGATCGACTTTTTGAGCAATTGGGGCCGCCGCTCCTCGATTTGGCCAATGCAATTTGGCCTTGCCTGTTGCGCGATCGAAATGATCTGCGCCGCCAGCTCCCGTTACGATATCTCCCGCTTTGGCTCTGAGCTGTTTCGGGCCTCGCCCCGCCAAGCCGATTTGATGATTGTCTCTGGCACCGTCACCAAACGCATGATCCCGATGATTGTGCGTCTGTATAACCAAATGCCCGAGCCCAAATATGTGCTCTCGATGGGGGCTTGCTCGACCGGCGGAGGCCCGTTTAAAGAGGGCTATAACGTGGTTTCGGGCATTGATGAATTTATCCCGGTGGATGTGTATATCACCGGCTGCCCGCCCACACCCCAGGCTCTGTTTGCAGGCCTGATTGAATTGCAAGAAAAAATCGACAAACAGCACCACCGCGATGTGCGCTGGTACAACAAAAACAGCAGCGATGAACGGGTTGTGCCCCGTCTCGGCCCCGATTTGGTCGACCCGCGCCAAATCCCGGCGATCAAACAGGCCATGGCCGAGGGCAAGACCCAACCTGCACCCGCCATTTTGCCAGAATACTTTGCGGCCTTCCCGGTTTATGAGCCCGAACCCCCCGAGCCACCGGCAGACCCCGCAGCGGATGAAGCCGACGACAAGAAAAAGAAACTCGCAGCCCGCAAGAAAAAAGCCGTAGACCCGCCCACAATCACCCCTGCCATGCAGGAGATCGTCAGCGCCTTTCAAGAGGTCAAAGTCACCACTGCCAGCACCTTGCTCGTGCCTGCCAATCAGCTCCAAAGTGTGGTCTTTAAACTGCGTGAACAGGGTTATACCTACTTGGCCAATTTAACCGCAGTGGACTTTCTCGATTGCTTCGAAGTGGTCTATAACCTCAGCGCTCCCCGGCACACCTCAGCCGAAAAAGCCCCTATCACCCTGGTCGTGCGTGCCGACAAAGAAAAGCCCAGTGTGCCCTCTTTGACGCCCTTCTGGCCGGGGGCAGATTTCCAAGAGCGCGAAGCCTATGATATGTTTGGAATTCGCTTTGAAGGCCACCCCAATCTGCGCCGGATTCTGATGTGGGACGGTTTTGAAGGCTTTCCCCTGCGCAAAAATTACCTCGAACCCTATTACGAAGAGCCGATCAAGATCTTTGGCTCGCGCTGGCGCGAAGGCCACCACGATTTTGCCGAAGACCGCAATATTTGGGGCCGCAACGTGCGTTACCCCGAGAGCTGGGATCCCGACACTTTCGACTACCAGGACGACGATCCGGCTCTGGCCGCGATCAGCCCCGAAGGGGGCCTGCAAACCGATCTGGTTGAAGTGAACATGGGCCCCCAGCACCCGAGTACCCATGGTGTGTTCCGCATGAAATTGGCCCTCGACGGCGAGCGCGTGGTGCGTCTCTACCCGATCATGGGCTATTTGCACCGCAACCATGAGAAGATCGGCGAACGCAATTCCTGGATTATGAATATCCCCTATACCGATCGCCTGGACTATATCACCTCGATGGCCAATAACCACGGCTATGTTTTGGCCGTCGAAAAACTGGCAGGCATGGAAGTGCCCGAACGCGCGGAGTATATCCGCGTGATTATGTCGGAGTTGACCCGGATTGCCAGCCATCTTTGGGCCCAGGGATTTTTGCTCAACGATCTCGGCGCCTTTTTTACACCAATGTTGTATGCCGCCCAAGAGCGCGAGCTGATTCTCGATCTGTTTGAAATGGTCAGTGGCGCACGGATTATGTGCAATTATATGCGCTTTGGCGGCGTGGCCCACGATTTGCCCGACGAATTTTACAAACCCTTTGACCATTTGATCAACGAGCGTTTGCCACGCATGATCGATGAGCTGGATAGGTTCTTGACCACCAACGAAATTGTCATGGAGCGCACCCAGGGTCTGGGCGTGCTTTCGGCAGAAGAAGCGATTGCCTATAGCTGCTCTGGCCCCGTCTTGCGCGCCAGTGGCGTGGACTACGACCTGCGCCGCAATCAGCCCTACTCGATTTACGATCGCTTTGACTTTAACGTCATCACCCAGCCCAAAGGCGATGTCTACTCGCGCTATCTGGTGCGTTTGGGTGAATTGCACGAATCGCTCAAGATTCTCAAACAGGCCCGCAAAGGACTGCCTGAAGGGGAGATCATCTCGAAGAAGCAGTGGAATATGCGTGTGCCCGCTGGCCAGGTCTATGCGGCTGTTGAAAGCCCCAAAGGCCAATTGGGCTATTATGTCGTCAGCGACGGCAAAGCCAACCCCTACCGCTATCATATTCGCTCAGGCAGCTTTATCAACCTCACAGCCCTCGAAAAGATGAGCCGGGGCCATCAGGTGGCCGACGTGGTCGTCATTCTGGGCAGCCTGGATATTGTACTGGGAGAAGTGGATCGATGAAAATTTACGGCACATCCGTTCTCAAAGGGTTGCTCTACACCCTGAAAACCTTTGTCGACACCTATGTCGAAGATTTTAAGCGCATGTCTGGCAAAGGGCAGCCCGAAAATGGTCTGCGCAGCTATTCTGAGGGCGTGGTTACGGTACAATACCCCGAAGTGCCCATGCCCATTGGCGCTACATACGAGCGCTTCCGCGTTTTGCCGATGCTGATCTACGACAAAAAAGAAAATGGCGACAAAGAAACCCGCTGCACCTCCTGCGGCATCTGCGCCAAGGTCTGCCCGCCGCAATGTATCTGGATTGTCCAACAAACCGATGACGCAGGCAAACCCATCCCCAAACCCGATGAATTTTTTATCGACACCTCGGTCTGCATGAATTGTGGCCTTTGCTCCGAATTTTGCCCCTTTGATGCGATCAAAATGGACCATCAATTTGAGCTGACCGTGACCGAAAACCGGCGCGAAAACTACGTCTACGATATCGACAAGCTGCACGTACCCGCTGAGTATTATGCTCAGGTCCGGCCCCAGGCCAGTGCCGCAGAAGACGAGACCCGCCGCAAAGACGAAGAGGCCAAAAAGGCCAAAGAAGAAGCCAAAAAAGCCGCAGCTGCCGCCAAAGCCGCTGCGGCCAAAGAAGAAGCGGCAGCCGGTGGTGGGGCAGCCGCCCCTGCGACAGAGGGCGCAACTGTAACAGAAGGCGCTGAAAAACCCGCCAAAAAGGTTTTAACAGACGAAGAAAAAGCCGCCATGAAAGAAGCTGCGCTCAAAAAAGCAGCTGAACTCAAGGCCAAAAAGGCCGCTGAAAAAGCAGCAACTGAAAGCGGAGCACCTGTGGCAGAAGCCGCAACGGATACAGCAGCAGAAAACACAGCAGAAACCGCGGCACCCGCCCCGGAGAGCAGTGAAGCCCCTGCCGAAAAACCCGCCAAAAAGGTCTTAAGCGACGAAGAAAAGGCAGCGCTCAAAGAAGCGGCCCTCAAAAAAGCGGCGGAAGTCAAAGCCAAGAAAGCCGCCGAAAAAGCAGCAGCTGAAGCGGCAACGGCAGAAGCGACTCCAGCAGAGACACCTGCGCCAGCAAGTACAGCAACAACAGAAGATTCAACACCTCCGGCGGAAGAGACCGCTCCCACCGCCCCCGAAAAGGAGACTGAAGCATGACACAACAAGCCGCCTGGAGTATTCTGGGTATTTTTTCGCTGGTCGCGATCATTTTTTCGACCTTGCCCATTGCCGGGGCCTTTTTCTTTCGCCCGCGCAAGAGCAATGCCGCCAAAGACGCCAGCTATGAGTGCGGTCTGCACCCCAAATCGGACCCGCACGTCCAATACAATATTCAGTATTATCTGTTTGCCCTGGCCTTTTTGATCTTCTCGATCGAAATTCTCTATGTCTATCCCTGGGCCGTCAACTTCAAAAAATTGGGGCCTGTGGCCCTGGCTGAAATGGCCGTGTTTTTGTCGGTGCTCCTGCTCGGGCTTGCATATGCTTGGCGCAAAGGAGGTTTGGACTGGCAATGAATCCACTCGAAGGTCTGTTTACAGGTCTCTACGCTCTGATCATGAAGGTCAATGAGGCCCTGATTCCCGCTCCCATATACAAACAATTTTCGACCCAACTGGGGATCATGATGGGTATTACCGCCATTTTGATCTTTGGTCCCGCCACCATGCTCTTTTTAACCTGGATGGAGCGCAAAGTGGTCGCGCGCATGCAAAAGCGCTATGGACCCAACCGCGTGGGCATCTTTGGTTCGCTGCAGCCCTTTGCCGACGGGATCAAGATGTTTGTCAAAGAAGATATTATTCCCAAAGCGGCTGACCCGCTTTTACACAGTTTGGCCCCGATGTTGGTCGTGATTCCCGCTGTGATGCTCTTTTCGGTACTGCCTTTTGGCAAAGATATGCTCTTGGTCAACCTCAATGTGGCCACGATTTTTATCATGAGCATCTCCTCGATTGAAACGATTGCGATTCTGATGGCGGGCTGGAGTTCGCACAATACCTACTCGCTGATCAGCTCCCTGCGCGGAGCGGCCCAGGTCATTTCATATGAAATTCCGATGGGTTTTTCGATGGTCGTGGTGCTGATGATGTCGGGCTCGATGTCGACACTGGAGATTGTTAAATCCCAGGAAGCGGGCTGGTATATCTTTACCCCCTGGGGCCTGCTGGGCTTTTTGATCTTTTTTATCAGCGGTGTGGCCGAGGTCAACCGTTCGCCCTTTGACATGCCCGAAGCCGAATCTGAATTGATTGCCGGTTTTCACACCGAATACAGTGGCATGAAGTTTGGCCTCTTTTATATGGCCGAATTTTTGGGCGCGTTTGCGATTGCGGGTTTTGCCACCACTTTCTTCTTGGGAGGCTGGCTCGGCCCCGCCTTTTTGCCCAGCTGGGTCTGGTTCATGCTCAAAAGCTACGCCATTATCTTTGTGATCTTCTGGTTCAGAGGTACCCTGCCCCGTTTCCGCGTCGATCTGATGCTCAATTTCTGCTGGAAATACCTGGTGCCGATGTCGTTGCTCAATATTCTTTTGGCAGCAGGCTGGTATTATCTGCCCCCCGGCCCGATCCAATGGGGCGTGGGCTGGCTGGTTGGCGGCGGGATCATTTTGGGTGCCCACCAGGCCCTGACTTATCACCGCGTCAAACGGCTTTACTCGGCTTATGACCGTCCGGGTGTGGCCTCAGCGCATCCCAGTCCTTGAACAGGGGTTGAATGAGCTTTAAAAGGGGCCTGCAAGTGAGCGGGCCCCTTTTTGTTGGGAGATCAATACCCACACATCCGAAAAAGCACTTTTGTTTTACAAAACCTGATCCCAGGATTACAATTGAACAAAAGAGAGAGCAAGATGAGTCACATGTCATTTCTGAAGCACAAACACGTTTTTCTGGCTGCTTTTCCAGTGCTTCTCGCATTGCTTCTGGCAGTACTCTTTTTGGCTGGCCCCCGCATTAAAATCGACGAAACGCTTCATCCAGTGACGCTGCCAGCGCAACTGGACAGCTATCTGCCGTCGTCAGAAGCCCACTTTCGGGACTTGACGCCAGGCAGTGAAAAAAAAATTATCTGGGCAGGTAAGCAGGGACGGCAAACGCCCGTGGCCTTGGTCTACCTACATGGCTTTTCGGCCACACGGCAGGAAGTGTCTCCCCTGTGTGAGCATTTGGCCCAGCAAATGGGAGCCAATCTCTTTTTGACGCGTTTCAAGGGCCATGGCCGTCCCGGCCCCGCTCTGGCCGAAGCAACCGTCAATGACTGGCTCAACGATACACATGAGGCCCTGCTGCTGGGCCGCCGACTGGGAAAAAAAACCGTGTTGGTAGCCGTCTCAACAGGAGCCAGTCTCGCGACCTGGGCAGCCGTCCAGCAGAAATACCCAGAACTGGCAGCGCTGATTCTGATTTCCCCCAATTATGGGCTGGCCAATCCCCAGGGGCAAATGCTGGGCTGGCCTTGGGGAGCACAATTGGCCAAACTTCTGCTCGGACCAGAGCGGATTTGGCAGCCAGCAAACGCCGAGGAAGCCCGTTTCTGGACCTGGCGTTATCCCGTTCAAGCCCTGATGCCCATGATGGGAGTGGTCCAGCTTGTTCAAGCTCAGAACCTGCAAAAGATAACCGTTCCGACCCTCTTGATTTACGCGCCGAGGGACACAGTTGTCAGCCCGCTTGCCATTGAAAGGGCATTCTCCCGTTTGGGCAGTGCTCAAAAAGAACTTTGGGCTTTTAAGCAGGCTGAAGATCCCAGCCAGCACATTCTGGCGGGCCAGATTAAATCGCCTCAGGCGACCCCGCTGGTTCAAGCCAAAATCCAGGCTTTTCTGCGCCGGGTTTTACAGGGTAAAAACAGCTGATATTTTGATTTGAACCGAACTAAATACGCCAGCACACATACACACACACATAAAAAGGGATTAAAATTAAAAATCCAAGCTAAAACATGTTGTCGCTGTTTGGGCCCCTGCTTTGCTCCAACAAAATACGTTTCGCCCCATTTGGTAAACAGGTAAATTCATGCCCTTCTTTCGTCTGATCGACCGCTATATCCTCGGAGAGCTGTTTAAGCCCTTTCTCGCCGGGGTGTTGGCCTTTATGATCATCATGATCTCCAATACCCTGTATATTTTCATGGAGCTGATCGTCAAAAGCAATATTGATCCGGGCACTGTGGGGCGGATGTTGGCCTTTAACCTGCCTGCGATTGTGGTTGTAACCCTGCCCGTGGCGTATATGTTTGCGACCTTGCTGGCATTGGGGCGATTGGGGCGCGATTCGGAGATCATTGCCCTGCGGGCAGCGGGGATCAGTCTCAACCGCATAATAGCTTCTGTGATCTTGGCTTCGATTGTGATCAGCGCGATTGGCTGGGGCCTGCAAGAAAAGGTCGTGCCCTGGGCCAACCAGCAGACCGTGGAAATTCTCAAAAACATGATGAAGCGCGAGCCGCTGCAAGCGCTGAAAGAGAAAAACTTCCTCAAGGCAGATAACCGCAATTTTTATGTGCAGTCGATCGATCGCAAAAAGAACCTGCTCAAAAAAATATATATCATGGACCAGAGCAAAGGCGGGCACCCCCAGATCATCACTGCTGAGACGGCCACACGCAAACAGACCAAGTGGATTCTCAACAAAGGGGTGCTGCGCAAACTCGATCACCAGGGCTTTGTCGATCATGAGATCCGCTTTGAGCGCATGGAAATTGAAATGGATCTCAAACCCGAGCTGATCTTTAACAATGGCGTGGATGTACGCCAGGTCGCTTCGGGAGAAGCCGCCAAATTGATCGACGAAAAGCGCAAGCGGGGCGAAGACACCAAACGCGACGAAATGGACTACCACACCAAATTTTCGCTGCCGCTGGCGACCTTTTTTACGATTCTGCTAGCGGCGCCGATTGGCATTCGCTTTTCCAAAATGGGCAATTATTTTGGCGTGGCGATCAGCATTGCCTTGGTCTTTGTCTGGTATTTGGCCTATTCGACCTTTACCAGTTTGGGTGCAGCCGGTACCGTGCCCCCTGTCTTGGCGGCCTGGGTTCAGAATCTGGCCTTTGGCATTGTGGGCATTCTCTTGCTGCTGCAAATGCAGGATATCAAAATCTTCACGATTCTCTTCTCGCCGCTCTTGATGGTGCTCAGACCCTTCCGCGAGGCGGTATTGGGCCGCCCTTTGAGCCTCGATCCCGACGACAAACCGACCCAGATTGAAAGCAGTAAAAAAGAGCGACGGGCTGCCGTCTTTTTGCATTTGCTCGGCCTGCCCGGTTTTTTCTTCTTGCCCCTGATCGTTTGGCTACGCCAACGCCGCCGTTCGGTCTTTTTGGCCCAACACGCCCGCAGCCTGCTCAATTTTCAGCTCTCTTTTGTCTTACACCTGCTGCTCTTGGGCGGCCTGACTGTCGGTTTGGCCTGGATCTTTTTGGTGCAGAGCTATGTGCCGATCAAATTGCCAATTGAACTCAACTCGGAATACTTTGTCTATCTCGGCCTGGGCCTGGGCGGGCTGCTGGTTTTGGTCGGCCTGGTAGCCGGTATCAGTGCCGCCATTCGGGCAGGCAAAAGCCAGCTCTACCGCTACCCGCTGGCCCTGCCTTTTGTTAAAGCAAAATGGATTCGGGTGCCGATCCCTGCGGAAGCAGCTCCAGAGCCGGATAGCCCAGAGAGCTTGGCTGAGGAAAAGACCTCAGAGGCCACAGTCGATCCCGCTCTAGAGACAGTGATAGACAGCACTCCAGCACTTGCACCAAGTGAGGCCGAGGCCGAAATAACCGTGCTCCCAATTACAGAAAGCGAAAGCACAGCCAGCGAAAGCCCCGCTGAAGTTTATCTTGAGCCCTTTTCGAGACAAGAGGAGACCTGGCCATCACAACCTGCCACAACCCCAGAAACAGAGCCAGAAACAGAGACGGAAATGGCGGCAGAAGCCCCAGCACCTAAACGGCATCCCAAAGTCAAAGCCGAACGCCTCTCGCCAGGTCTCAACTGGCGCAACACCTGGATCTACCGCGAAACCAGCGGCCAATTGCGGATCAAACAGCGCGGCGGGGCCTGGGCCCGCCTGACCCTGCTCTTGCTTTCGGTTGTTTTCTTGCTGATCGGCATTGTTGCTTACGATCAGACCCAGGTGCTGAAACTCAGCTTCTATTGTGCCAAAACCCCCGAGCCTGCCTGTGTCTTTCAGGAACAGGCCCTGCTGCGCCAGACCCGCAATGCCATTCCTGTGGGGGCGATCCGCGACATCCTGGTGATCCCCAAAACCATCCAACAGCCCAAGCAAAAAGAGCCCATCCCCGTCTTTGATATCGTGTTGCAAACCACCCAAAACCAAATCTGGATCACCACGCTTTCAGAAGAGCCCGCGGCACATATTTTGGCGGGAAATATCCGGCTCTTTGCCCAGGGTTTTGCTGAACAGGCAGCTCCGATAGAACAGGTCCATTATGTGCCTTTGGCCGCCTTTGGGGCTGGCCTAGCGGTCCTGCTCCTCTTGCTCTGGCTGGTCTGGCCCCTGCGCTGGCGCAAAGAATTTGCCCTCAGTGGCCAAAGCCTCTCACTGCGTCGCCGGGGAGCTTGGCAAAGTTACCCGCTCTCTGAGCTGGGCAAATTGGTCTTGGAGCCCGGGGCCTTTGATCGGCAGAGCCTGATCCTCAGCTGGCGGCCCCCCAACGCTGAAGTGCAAGAAGAACAAACGCTGTTGCTCGCTCAAGCCTTAAATGCCATTCAAGCCGAAGCCCTGCTGGAATTGCTCAAGCCTTGGCTGCAAAGCGCAGCAGAGGAAAGCAGCGCCCCCTGGCAGGGTGAAGAGCAGCAAGAAGAACAGCAAGAAGAGCAGTCAGACAATGAATCTGAAGATGAAGACACGTCAACTCAGCCATAAAGGCAGCAAAATACCCAGCAAAATACCCAACAAAAAAGCGACCAGGGCAGACCTGATCGCTTCTAAGCCAGTCCCCGTCTGGGGAGCGCTTTTAAAAACTAGCCTTTGGCTGCAGCATAGCGCTCAGCCACTTTATTCCAATTGACCACGTTCCAGAAGGCCTTGACCCACTCGGGACGGACATTGCGGTATTTGAGGTAATAGGCGTGCTCCCAGACATCGACAGTCAGCAAGGGCACCTGACCGAGAGAAACCGGGCAGACCTGATCGTGGGTATCTGTGATCGCCAATTTGCCTTCAGCGGTTTGCACCAACCAAGCCCAACCTGAGCCAAAATGGGCAATCGCTTTGTTGCTAAAGGCCTCTTTAAAAGCCTCAACAGAGCCAAATTCAGCATCCAGCGCGGCGAGCAGATCACCACTGGGCTGGCCACCTTCAGGGCTCATCGACTCCCAAAAGAAGGTGTGGTTGTAATAGCCGCCGCCGTGGTTGATCACAGGGTTGCGTTTGTCAGCGGGAATGCTGTCGAGACTGGTCAAAATTTCGAGCACAGACTTGCCTTCAATCCCAGCTGCTTGCACAGCTTCGTTGAATTTGGTGGTATAGGTCTGGTGGTGTTTGCCGTGGTGAATTTCCAGGGTTTCACGATCATAATAGGGCTCCAACGCGTCGTAAGCGTAAGGCAGAGCGGGTAATTCAAAAGCCATAGGGAATCTCCTTGGGTATATAAATGTAAAACTGCGGCAGATGGCCGCTTAAAGCCATTTGCCGCAGTCAGAAAGGGGGATTAATTGCCGCCGAAAAAGGTTTTCAGACCGTCTTGGGTTGCTTTCATAGCTTTTTCGCCTTGGTTCCAGTTGGCAGGGCAAACTTCGCCATGTTTTTCGGTGTATTGCAGAGCATCCACCATGCGAACCGCTTCGTCAATATTGCGGCCCAGGGGCAGGTTATTGACGACAGAGTGTTGCACCACGCCGTTTTGGTCGATCAAGAAGAGACCGCGCAAAGCAATACCAGCATCTTCGATCAGCACATCATAATCGCGGGCAATGGTCTTGTTGAAGTCGGCCACCAGGGGATATTCCACGCCCTGAATACCACCCACCGCTTTGGGGGTGTTGAGCCAAGCCAAGTGAGAGAAGTGAGAATCGGTCGAAACGCCGACCACTTCGGTATTGCGCTCAGCAAAGGCACTCAGTTTCTCTTGGAAAGCGTGAATTTCGGTGGGGCAAACAAAGGTGAAGTCGAGGGGATAGAAAAACAGAACAACATATTTGCCCTGCAGATTGGACAATTTAAATTCGTTTACAATTTCGCCTTTCACAACGGCTTTGGCTGTGAAATCAGGGGCTTTTTTACCAACTAAAGACATGGGGGAACCTCCAACTAATTCCGATAATTAATTCTGATAATCATGTGCCAGATTTGGGCCTCAAAGGACAATTAAGCTTAATTCCGACATCGTATTCCGAATTATAGCACAGGCCCTGAAAGGTGGCCATGCGCGCCAATCAGAGAAAAGCCCTGACTTAATATAAAGTTTCAATTACCGTGATTGGTAAAACAAATCACGAAAAACCGGGTCGTTTTTTGTTTTGCTTGATCTCTTCTTGATTGTGTGTAGAAATGGTCTCGCCACTGCTGACACGGGCATTGGGATCAAAGCGGTTGCGTCTGAGAATATCTTCGACCAATTGGTTATAATCCCCATCATTGGTGGGATCAGGTGCCTTGGCTGGTGCTGGCGCTGAAGAAGCGCCCCCAGGCCCCTGGCTGCGGGTCAAAATATGGTCCATGATATCGTCATAATTCTCAGCCTTGTGGGGCTGAGGGGTCAACTCCAACCAAGGTTCACGCTTGGGTTTGCTTTTGGCAGCCGGAACAGGGGGCTCGGGCTCGGCAGCCATCGCGCCGCGCGAGCGGTAAAAAGGCGTTTCCCCCGCTCCAGCAACAGGGGGGGGCGGCGGCGCCGGTGGCGCAGGCGGAGGAGGGCTGGCTGCAGGGGTTGCGGGCGGCACATTCACCGTCTGCCCGCTCATGACTTTGTAAAAATCGTCTTCATCCGGCATCATGATCTGACCAGCACCCGGCATGGCCCGGCGGGACGGAGCCGTATAAATTTCGACCTTGCCACTGGCTGGCGCTGGGGGAATCAAACGGCGGCCCGGCGTTACACCACCAGGCACCCCTGCGGCGGGAGCGGCAGGCCCTCGGCGCAGCACGGGTGAACCATAATCATCGTCATCGTCGTCAGCGTAAGCCGCTGCAGGCTCGGGTGCGGCTGGGGTATTTTCTTGCCAAGGCACCAAAGCCTGAGGGCTTTTGGGCGAACGGGCAGTGGGCAGGGCTGCTTGAGCGGCCGGGGCTTCCAAATGCAAAAGCCCAAAATCGGAAATATCGTCGTCGGGACTGTCGAGCAAGGTCAAAGTGAGCGGCGGGCTGCCATATTCATCCAGGGCCTCGGCATAGCTATAGTCAAACAGGGTCAGCGGATTCGCCAGTTGATTGTATTGACCAGGGCCGGCAAAGAGACAATAATGGGTCAGACAATCCCAGGCCTGATCGAGGGTATTGCAAAAATGGTCTTCAAAAGAGGCCTGAGAATTGCGCAAGCGGGAGTCGAGCATGAGCAAAAAGTGAGAGAGGTTAAACAGGGCTTCCCAATCGTAGATCAATTGGTGGTATTTGACCTCTACCAATAATTTAATATGTTCACTTTGGGCCAAGTAGGCCAAAATATAACCCGTGCGCTCAAAAGCAGAGAGCCCCGAACGGGAAGGGTATTCAGGCAAACCCAGGCCTTTGAGATAAATTTCGAATTGATGCAGTAAAAAATCGCTGGTTTCATCGGGATGGGCCGAAGCCACCTGCCACAACTCCGCCAGCGCCTCTTGAAAAAGCACAAAACAGCGCTCTTTGCTGAGTGCTTCGCCAAAGAGCTGGCGCAGGTTGAGTTTAACTGTGCCTTTGGACTGATGCAAGCCGTTGAGTATATTCCGGCCCTTTTCAAAGGCCCGCAAACAGATCAATTTTTCATAGTCATTTTCGGCAATAAAATTGCCCAGTGCCGACTCCTGTTCGCTCAACAGAATGGCCTCAGGAATTTTGTGGTACTTGACCACAACCGGCTTATGCTCCCGTTTGGCACGGGGAATAAAACGCAGGCAGCTGTCTAATTTTTTCAGGAAATAGCCCTTGCGTTTGTTGGCAAATTCGGGGCTTTTGAGTTTTTCCAAGGTCTCTTGGCGCTTGTGAAAACCCTGGGTGATCTCCCCCATATGTTTGGTATAGAGATTATTCAGGTATTGAAAATGGGCCTGATGCTGCTCCAAATCGGCAAAGCCGTCTAAAGCGGAGATGGCTTTGCCCGTCTGTTTGGCCTGGGCATGTAAGAACTGTTGGGTCTGGGTGCTGCGGGTATGCGCCCCTTGTAACTCATCGTAGAGCGGCCTGAGAATATTGGCCTCGAGCTGGTAGAGCACCCGCACACGCTCTGTGACATTTTCTTCCAGGGCCATCATAAATGATTCACGCTGAAAGACAGCCTCGGTCATATAGCCACTGAGATTCTGCACAAAAGTCAGCAAATGAGTTAGTAATTGGCGCTGTTCTGGCTCAAACAGACTGGCTTTTTCATGAAAGAGATCCATCGCACTCAAAGACACAGCCAGGATCTGGTCCATTTCTGGGCTGGCCGTGCTGGCTTTTTCTCTTAAAAACTGCCGATACTCCTGGTTGCGCAGATTCTCAGGGCGGCCCTGCAACCAGTTGAGAAAAAACTCCGACTGCAGCAAATCACGCACAAAGTCCTCTAAAAAGGGCAGTGGGAAATCGGGGTCGGGATGGCCCTGTAAAAGCAAGAGCACCGATTTTTTGTGTTCATTAAAAATTTCAGGCAGCTTGATCCGGAAGAAGTTAAACAGATGAAAACCCTCTTCTTCAGATAAATGCTCCGAATTGGATTTGAGCAGGCGTTTAATATCTTCGAATTTATTGTTGAGCATGCCATCAAAAAGCAGACGCTGCTCTTGATTCGCCAGTGTTCTCAGAAAAAGCCGATCGGCTTTTTTTTGGGGCAACATCGATTGCATGGCCAGGGTGTGGCGAACGACAAAACTCCGGTCGACCATTTTGCGCACCAGATCCAGGTGTTGCATAAATGTCCAGAGCACAAATTCGGTTTCGAGATCCTGGTGCAATTGGTGAAAATGGTTTAAGGTTTTGGCCACCAAAAGACGGGCATAACGTTCGACATAAAAAAGACGACGCGGCCCAATCATGCTGTGCCCATCAAGGCTGATCAGGCTGCGGAGATAATCAGCCACCTGGCTTTTGATCCGCGACTCATTGACCGGGGGGGTCTCTGGCGCGTCTTTATTTTTTTTTTGCCTCTGAAGGCCAGAGAATTTCGTCGAGTTGTTGGTTGTAAACGGTTTGCGTCAAGCCATCTGCGGGAGACGCTTTGCCCTTGCGGGGCGGGCCTTTGGATTCTGGGGGCGGCAGCGGGTCATCTTTTAAGACCGCATCCAAGGCCGAGGAAAAGGTTTGGCTGATCGAAGAGATCGACTGCTTCTTCGGGGCTGCCACAGGGGGTTTGGCTGTGCGATTGACCAGGGTTTTTTCGAGAATATTCTGGTAATTGGGAGAGGGGGGCGCAGATTCAGCATTTTCAGCAACTGTGCTACGCAGATCTGGCCAAGCAGGTTCAGGGGGTGTATTTTCTTCTTCACCCCAGAGAATCGAATCCAAAATTTCGCCATAGGTCCCACTGATCGTGGTGGGTCGGTTCTCAGAAATGGTGAGCGCAGCATCGCCGTGAACCGAAGCGGGCAGGGGCGTGCTATCAGGCTTAGAGGCCGGGGGCTGTTCCGGCTGCACCATGCGCTGTTCGCGCTTTTTTAAGATATTGTCGAAGATCAGGTTGGCCGCTTCTTCTTTGTTCATGCGCTTGGGAGCAGTGGGCAAAGGGGCATGATCCACTTCACGCTGAAAATTACGTCCGGTACGCTGCAAAAGGGTATCGCGCAAAACTTTATCGTAACCGGATTGAGAATCTTCGGAATCTGTCATGTCTCGGGTGACTCCTGAATCTTTGAAACAATCTGATGGGGACATAGCCTGTCTTTGTAGCTATCTTAACACAGGCAAAGGCAAAACTGAATCATCCAACCCAGGACAAAACAGAACAAAAAAAGGGTTGTTTTTAGAGCGCAATAATGCCCTCAATACCACTGACCAGCTCATAAACATAGACCACTTCATCGCTGGAGGCCATTTTCATGCGGGCGCTGACACTGGCATAGCGGTTGTTGCGGGAGAGTTTGACCACAATGCGAGCGGTGGTATTGAGCAGCCCCTGCAGGGCATCCACCTGGGCCACGGGCACAATAAATTTAAAGTGAAAATCTGTCGGCCAGACATATTCTTCTTCGAGCAGGGCCTTAAATTTCCAATGGGAGACAGGGTTTTCAGGAGGCAAAACAGGCTCAGGGCTAGACATGGGAATGATCCGTGTCAGAGCGCGGCATTAAAAACTGGGCCTGCATCTGTAACGCTTGGTGCGAAGTGGGATCGTCTCCGATCTGAGAGGAACTAAAAAACTGTTGCATAAAGCTCTGAAAGCGCTCACTGCGATTCAAGCTATCGGGCATTTTTAAGTTGCCACCTTCCTGGATCGCCGCTTGCAGGCCCTGACGATCTGAAGCCAAATCCAAAGGCCCTTCTTTGAGCTTGAGTTTGGCCTGAAAATCCTGAGCGGAGAGCTGTTGAGAAGAGGGAGAAGTGGCCGCAGCGGGGGAGACCGGAGAAATATCTGCGCTCTTTTTGGTGACTTCTGCCTGGTTTAAAGCCTGAGACGCAATGCCTGTTCTTTCGATGGGGGGCATCAGACAGCTCCTTTTTCAATTGAATTCAATACAGCTATTATAGGTGAAGTCTCTGCAAAATTCCAGGTTTTTGCTTGCCACTCTTGCAAAGATACTTCCCAGCCCCGCATTCTTACCTGAAAATTAATGCAAATAAAATCGGGCTTTAACTTTTAAGTAGCAGCATCAGCGGGCCTTTTGCCTACAATAGTTTTATCAAGAGAGACGCGTAGGGAAAATCACATGCAAAAACAAATTGGCCTTTCACTCCTCAGCTGGTTGCTTTTAACCGGCTGTAACTCAGCTCCCATCGTACAATCTGCAACTGCACCTGTGCTGCAAAGCGCCCCCAGCTCTCTGACCGCCCCCACCCCGATCCGCGCCTCTCAAACCACCCCATTGAACCGTGCCAACAGCCCTGCGTCCACTCTCAACCCAACCCCTTCCCTGAACCGTGCTCCCCAAAAAGCTGTCGCAGCCACTCCTTCGATTGCCACTCCTTCGACTGCCGCTCAGGTAGCTGGGAAGACAGCTCCTCTGCAACAAAACGCAGCACCCGTAACAGCCCCCCAGGTCAATATCGCCAGCAATTACAGCACCCAAACCCTGGTGGTGGGCCTGCGCTCCGATGCCGACTTGCCCCAGGCCAAAGCCCTGGCCGCTGAATTAAAATTGGATGTCGAGCGTTATATCAAAGGGATTCACTCCCTGGTTTTAAAAACCCGTGGCCAAGAAGTCAAAGGCCTGGTTGAAGTGCTTTCAAAAGAATCACTCTTCGCCTTTGTCGAAACCGACCATGTTGCCAGCCAAAAGCCCGAAGACGAAAAAGAAATCAACGAAGGCTTTAAACTCTTCTCCACCGCCCTCGTCAACGACAAATATTTTAAAGATCAATACGCCCTGGAAGAAATGCAAGTGCCTGAAGCCTGGGCCCATTCCAAGGGCAAAGACATGGTGATTGCCGTGATCGACACCGGCGTTTCGCTCAGCCATGCCGACCTGAAAAACCGCGTGGTACCCGGCTACGATGCCCTCTCACTGAGAGAAGGCGGCACCACCGGCGACGTCAGCAGCTTGAACTACGTCTTCTCAACTTACAAACACGGCTCCCATGTGGCGGGTATTATCGCCGCCGAAGCCAATAACGGCCAGGGCATCGCCGGTGTGGCCCCCGAAGCCAAAATCATGCCAATCAAAATTTATCCCGATGTGGCAGATATTATCAGCTCGATTCTCGCTCCCGATCCCGATGCCAACCAGACGATTATCTCTGTGCTGGCCGATGGCGTGGTTTGGGCCGCCGACCACGGTGCCCACGTGATCAATATGAGCCTGTCGGTGAGCGCACAGAGTACCACCCTGGAGCGCGCTATCAAATACGCCCTCGACAAAAACGTGAGTGTGGTTGTGGCCGCTGGCAACGATCGCCAAAACGGCAATTCCCGCAACCACCTGGCCGCCATTCCCGGTGTGATTGGTGTCGGCGCGACAGATTTAAACAACAATGTCGCCCTCTTCTCCAATTCCGGCGACTATGTTTCGATTGCCGCCCCTGGCCAAGACATTATCTCGACCGTTCCCTCCTTTCTCAAGTTTCGCCCCTATGTGCAAATGAGCGGCACCTCGATGGCAGCTCCCCAGGTGGCGGGTCTGGCCGCGCTGCTGCGCAGCAAGTTTGGCACCACCGCCACCCCCGCCTGGATCAAACAGCGCCTCGAAAGCACCGCCACCGATCGGGGTACCGCCGGTCGCGATGACCTCTATGGCCACGGTCTGGTCAATGCCTTGAAAGCGCTGACCGCTCCGCTTTAAAAAGATGGGATTGGCTGCAGAACGTCAGGAACTGAGAAAAACCATGTTGGAGCTGGTCAAACCCAATCTTGAGCAGGAACTGGCTGAACGGGAACAGCAAGGGCAACTAAAAGGCAAACTCGAAGGCAAACTCGAAGGCAAACTCGAAGGCAAACTCGAAGGCAAACTCGAAGGCAAACTCGAAGGCAAACTCGAAGGCAAACGAGAAACCGCCCGCCAGATGAAAGCAGATGGCATGGCTGTGGCCAATATCTGCAGGTACACGGGTTTAAGCGAAGCGGAAGTCGCAGCCCTTTAAGCTACCCCATAAAAGGAAGTCCCTGAGCTGTGACTGGCCTGTAAGACCTCGCAAGGGATTTAGGGTTTGGGCAAAAGGGGATACGAGCGCTCTCCATCTCAGCGTAACACAAAGGTGGGAATTCACGCATTCTCAGTCTCGTTCGAGAGTTCAGCGTAGGATTTGGCACCGTGGGCGATTAAAAAATCATACGCATCTTGATATGCCTGTAAAATCGTTTGATTTCGATGAATTTCCAGATTAAACTTTTCGAAATAGAAAATGCGCAACTTTTTTTCTAGAGATTCAAAGTTTTGTTTGGTGAAATCAAGCGTTTTTTGTTTCGTTTTCAGTCCTTCTAAGACCAGATCTAAAGCTGTAACACCTGTGCGTTGCTCTGTGACTGAATCAGTCAAGAACATGTCAGATGTCTTAACCCAGTTGATTTCAGCTCCATGCTCTAAGAGCATTCCCATTACCTGAGAGAGAGATAAAATCGGGCAGTAGTTCTCTTTGAGCGGCTGTGGTGGTTTTTCATACCTGGATTGATTTTGATGTACAGATGAGGTGCGATCCCACCAGTTTAAACTGGTCAAGTATGTGGAGAGCAGGTGGTAAAAATGGAAAGGAATCTCTGGCAAAGAACAATCTAAGTTTAAAAGGAATTGCAACACCTCTTCATACTTTCTCTCTTCATGGCTTCCCCACCAATATTGAGTTCCTGGCCCCCAATTAAACAGCAGCGCAATACTTCTGCCGATCTCCGCTTTGTTGACAGAAAACAAACCCAAGTATTTTTTTACATACTTTAAAATGCCTTGTTTGCATACCTCAACAAATGAGACACTCTTTAGCCATTCCTCTTCTGAAAAATCCAGTATTCTTTTGACACCTGCTCGCTTTAAAATTTCTATGGCCTGAGGATGTTCCAAACCCGGATAACTCGAATTATATTGATAAGCGTAATCCAATACGGTGCCGTTTATGCCTATCCAATTTAAGCATGCACCTTGTTCCACTAAAAAAGCAGTTATTCTTCCATCAGGCATTTCTCCAGCTGGGCCATATCCTTGATCCACATAACAATAATGGTCCATTTCTCGATAGATGGCTTCATGCAGAATATCGGGGTAGTCATTTAAATTCACCCCAAACTCCAAGAGCTGTGTTGAAAAAACAAATATTGGGTTTTCTTGAGAGTGAAAGACATAACCAGGATTGCGGTAAGTATACTCATCATAGTCAGAGCAGAGCGCATTAAAAAAAAGGCGGTACATATCAGATTTAAACTCTTCATGGTCTGCTTCTGTCTTGATTAATTTATTTGACAAGACCTTTATGTTCTCATGAAAAGAACATATTTCTTTAAATTCAGATAAATTTCTGCGATCCAATGCACTTTGGGCTTGAACAAAAAAATCATCTTCAGAATCAAGTGTACTCATTGGTTGAGTAGATTCATTGTCCATTTTGGAGATCTGCATAGGTTTTGGCTTGATGGGAGCGTAAAAATCTTTCGGCTTTGAAAAGGTTTTCGCTTATGAATAGATTTCTTTGTATTTCTAATCTTCTAATTTCCATTTGTGCCTTGAATGTTATTGGATAAAATCGTTTCAAAGACAAAAAATCTTCCTCTTTGTAAGAATTTTTAAATACATTCATTTTCTCTTCTATTTGTCTTTTTTCTTGAATAACAAAATCAAGGGCTGTCAAGGTTCTAAAATCAAGGACATTTAATTTACAGTTGTGTTTTTGTAATACAGTCATTATTTTTTCAATGTCAATTTCTGGAAAATAAATGATGGGTAATTCATGGTTATCAAAATGCTTGTTTTCTTCTAGAAATTTAGATTGCTTTTGTAGCCAATTCTGCTGAAGCACCCAAGATTGATAACTCCAGTTTTTTAAGTTTTGAATCAGTGATGACAAATAAAAAATAAAGCTATCATTTAATTGAGACGCCGTTTTTTCTCTGTTTTTCTGTTCTTGATTCAATTCAAAAAGATAATCAAGCACTTTTTCATGAGAAATAGCATCGTTTGTTTTGGGTAACAAACCAAAATAAGGAAAAGACAAAATTGCTTCTGTACTTTCCTTTAATTCTATTAGAGAAACCCCAAATTTACGAATATATTCTTTTACACGTTTAAGCGCTCCTTGGGCGCAAATAACTGTAAAAGGGGTATTTTCAAGCCATTCTTGCTCACTCAATTCAGAGGCTCTTTTGGCGTTGAGGCACGTGAGCAGATCTAATACTTGGGGGTGATTCTTTGTGCCCGTTTGACTTTTACCTGCAATATCCAAAGCTGTGCAGCCATGATTGTCTACTTTATTGAATGGAATACCTTTTTTAATAAGATAGATAGAAATACGCCCGTCCGGGATTTCTCCGTAAGGGCCATTGCCTTCATCACGAAAGATATGTTCATCAAATTCCGTTCTCACTTGTTGAGGCAAGAATTCACCACTATCGGTCAGATCAAATCCAGAATCAAAAAACAAGTCACCTCGGGGAAAAGGATATTCAGAGAGAGGCAGAGACACATCCCATTGCCAATTTTCTTTGTCTTTTTCTAACTGTTGCAAAAAGAATTGTCCCATCAGCAATCTCTTATAGTCTTTTGAAAAACCCAAGGCTTCTCGAAGCATGTGCTGAATTTTTTGTACATGAATTTGAAAAGGTTCTGCCTCAAAAGCTTTGTTAAGCTTATCAAAATGCGCCCATTCAAATTCACTGATTGCTAACGGTTTCATTTTCTGAATTCACCACATATATTTTCGCGTTAGGCCGAGAGTTCAGCATAGGTTTTGGCACCGTGGGCGATTAAAAAGGCCAAAGCCTCTTCGCTCTCCCGCAAAATCCGCTGCAGACGCTCTTGGCGTGGCTCGCGCTCTTGCAACCTGACTGCTTGCTGACGCGGGGTCAGCCGAGCGAATATAGCAGGACTGTATCGGTCGGGTTCTTTCTCCCAAAGCTGCAAGGCTTCGGCTTGGGCAGCCAGAACGTAGTCCAGGGCAGTGCTGACGGTCTGCGCTTTGTATTGATCCTCTTCTGTGACGCCGTTGATGGCTGCGCCATGGGTGTAAAGCAATTCCATCACACGGGTGAGGGAGAAGACGGGGAAATAGGGGTCGGGCGACTGGGGGAGAAAGGGTGATGAATAACGTTCGGAGGGATCCTTTCCATACAATTGTTTGAACAGAGCATGAAAATAACCTGCGCAAAAATGGCCCAAACAGAAATCAACTTCATTTAAAGGCACTCCCGATTCCAAGAGAAAACGAAACACCCCCTCAAAATCGCGCTGTGAATGTGGTCCCCGCCAAGCAATATCCAAATACCACTGACTCAGATAACGTAAAAGACGGCCAAACAAGTGAGGATGAGAAAGTGTGGCAAGATCTGGTTTTTGTTGAACGGCGCTCAAAAGTCCTTGGCGACAGAGATCTGTGAAACTAACTCTTTGTCGCCATTCTTCGTCACTCAACTCTGAAGCCTGTTTGGCCCCGTGGGATTGGAGTAACTCCACTGCTCGGAGATGCAAATACCCGCCTTGATCGTTTTTGACACTCAAAGCAATATCTAATGCCGTTTGACATGACCCTTCTCTGAGGGCATTGATATCCGCTCCCATCGTGATTAAGACGTCGATAAATTCAGCGTCTGGGTAAGGATGGGGCAACGTTATTCCGTCATCGATAGCAATAAGAAAGTCTTGAATATCTTCTTCTACCCATGCAGGTAATCTATCCTTATAAAGTCTTGATTCGAGCCCATTTTCAACTAAGACTAAAGCCAACTCTTTACTTTTACTGCAGATTAAACCATCAAAAATACGCAGATCATTCTGTGCTCCATTCAGAGAAAGGCCTTGTTCAAAAAAACTTTGAATTGTCTTGATATCCCCCACATGACAGGCATCGACAAAGGATTGGGGCACCTCAAAGGCCATTTTGTTACATCCTTTCTTATCTTCTAAAAGCTTAGCAAATTCTTATTTTAATTCAGTTCATCGCCTAATTGCTTGTTTTCAGAAGGTTTCAGTGCACGCAGATACCGTGTATACACTGTTTGAACGGCCTGTCGAAATTCGCTGGGGTCATCGATGATGAGATTAAGCAGTTCAATCGCTTGAAATAAATGCAGGTCTTCTTCAAAAAGCGTCAGGTCGGGCACTTCGAATGCTAAATCTGGAAATTTATCTCGAAAGTCATCATCAGTCAGAGTTTCTGCAAGATACGCCTGAATCAAGGAGAGCCCCTGAAACTTGAACTGGTTTTTCTGAGGAATGCTGATAGGATAACCCACGCTGGGATCAAAAGGTAGTTTTGTAAATATATAAGGCGGAGTTAAGGCGTCAAACAAGAAATCTCGAAAACGGGGTGGAACGTCTTCAATTTTGAGCGGGCAAAGGCTCAATGGATGTAAGATTTGCCTCCTCCCACGTGTGTTTTTTTCTTTATTTAAGCGTTCTTTCAGCGGGTGAGGCAGTGACAAAGCCTGATACTGGCGATATGAAGCAGCAGGCCCTGGCACTTCTTGCAAGGGATAATTGTCGGGAGGAGGGCAATCTGGGTGCAGCCAAATGCGATCAAGATAACCCTCACTGAAAAATAAGCCGGTCTTACTGAGTAGGTTTAAGTCTATTTCCAATTCTTTTCCATTCCAGCGAAAATCGGAAGCGGCTGTGGAGGCAATCGCAAAAATCACACAGGGAATGTTTAAATCCTCGGCCATGCGCCGGACATATTCATACATCTGGGCAAGCTCTTCTTCCTCTGCATCTCTGATTTGAACCTGATTAAAACAAAATTCCAGGCGGGGCAGGGGGCCGGAAGTGAAAATTTCACACGACATATTTTTCCAGATATCCATGTCTCCAAAGATCCCGATATTTACTTCGGGGGTGTTTTGAAGATAGTGCTCAAATCCGGCCTGATCCAGATAAAACACCTCCCACCGGCCCGCATATTCATAGCCAAAAGGCGTTTGCTCTGGGCACCATCGGTGTTGCCGGATTTTGGAATGGGGATCAAAGCGAAACCAGCGTTGCAAAAAACGCGAGAGCGAAGCGAGTTGAAAGCCGTAAAGGTAAAATTCACGGGGATTCATGGTTGTTGAGCTTTCATAGCGGGGGTAAAATCACCGCTATCCAATCTGTCGGGATTAAATTGAATTCGTTTTGGGCCCATTGTGTCTCCAGCTCAGACATTTACTAAAAAGTTACATTAACCGGCGATGCCTGTCAATACGAGCAGAGGGCCAAGCAAGCTGTGAGCAAGATCCTGGTATCGCCTGCAAACCTCAGCTATAATTGAAGCGTTGCTGCAAGAACTTAAACACCAAGGATATTGCCGCGTGGGAAAATACCGGCCGGTGCCCCGGACGCTCTCAGATATTATCCGCAAAGTCACTCAGTCCGCCCCCGACCAGGAACCGACCGAGCTGCTGAGCCCTGAGCAATTGCGGGCAGCAGGCCAGGTGCCCATGCTGGACCCCAGTGTTTTGTTTCAGGGCGTGACCATTTTGCCCAGCCCTCCCCCGGAGGAGATCAAAACCCCCGATCAGCTCTTTGGCAAACAGGCCTTTGCCAAACCTGGCAAACCCTTAAAAGGGCTGGCAGAAATGCTGCCCGCGCGCCGTCAGCCCACCAGCCCGCTGCCCCCCCAGCGCGCCCAACAGACCGATCGGCTCAGGGAATTGCCGCTCAATCCCAGCAGAGAGCTCCCACCAGAGCCGCCAAAAGAGCATTTACCAAAAGAGCATCTCCCCAAAGAGCCCAAGCCAGATATGGGAACGCAGTAAAATGACCAAACCCCTGCTTTTTTATTCGGATGAATTCTTTAAACACCAGACCCCCGATCACCCGGAGTCGCCCCTGCGCCTGGAGAGCATTCTCAAGCGCCTGCGCGAGAGCCGCCTGTGGGATGAATTGCCCCGCCGCACCCCCACAGCGATTGATCAAAACCTGCTCTTTGCCCTGCATGATTCAGCCTATGTGCGCATGTTGGAACGCTTTTGCAGCTCAGCCGCTGAGGGCCAACGGATCGACGAAAACACCGTGGTGTCGGAGGGATCTTACCGGGCGGCCATGCTGGCAGCCGGAGCGGCTGTCAATCTGGTCGATGCGCTCTTGGCGGGCGAGTGCCAAAGTGCCTTTTCGCTGGCCCGCCCACCGGGGCACCATGCCATGCCCGCTTATACCATGGGCTTTTGCCTGTTTAACAATATCGCCCTGGCGGCCCGGCGGGCCCTGGAGCAAGGCCTGCAACGGGTGATGATCCTCGATTGGGATGCCCACCACGGCAACGCCACCGAACACATGTTCTACAGCGATCCGCGCGTGCTCTTTGTCTCCTGGCACCAAACCCCCAATTGGCCGGGCACAGGCGCTCTCGAAGACCGGGGTGAAGGCGCGGGTTTTGGCACCAATGTCAATATCCCGATGCCGATGCGCTACGGCAACGCCGAATATCTGCGCACCTTTAAAGAAATTATCGAACCGCTGGCAGCCGCCTACAAACCCGAGCTGATTCTGGTCTCTGCCGGTTACGACGCCCATTTGGCAGATTTAATCACCAATATGGGTCTGACGGCGCGGGGCTTTTCGGAAATGACCGCCGAGGTGATGAAACTCGCCGAGCGCCACTGCAAAGGCCGTGTTGGCTTTGTGCTCGAAGGGGGCTATAACGTGACAGCCCTGGCCGCCTCGGTGGAGGGCACCCTGCAAACCCTGGTCAGAGAAGACGTGTTCACCCCCGAGGAGCCCTTTTTGCCGCTGGAGGTCAAACACAACCCCAGCGACCTCAGCGATTTGATTGAAAAAGTCAAACTGATTCAACCCTTATTAAACGGAAGCAAAGTGATTGTTGCATGAAAAAGATTCTCGTTCTGACCAGCGGGGGCGATGCCCCCGGTATGAACACCGCCATTCGGGGCGTGGTGCGCGAAGCCAGCTTCAACGATATCCAGGTCTATGCCGCCCACGACGGCTTTCGCGGGCTGGTTGAGGGCAATATTTTGCCGCTCACCAACCAAGATATTGCGGGCACCCTGCAATTGGGTGGCACGATTTTGGGCACGGCCCGCTACCCCCGCTTTCAGGAAAAACCCTACCTGATGAAGGCCTACCAAAACCTCAAACACCGGGATATTGATGGCCTGGTGGTGATCGGGGGCAATGGCTCACTGGCAGGTGCCCATGCCCTCTTTCTCGAAAGTGGCATTCCTGTGGTCGGCATTCCGGGCTCGATCGACAACGATCTCAATGGCACAGATATGTGCGTGGGCGTCGATACCGCCCTCAATACGATTGTCTACAATGTCGACAAGATCAAAGACACCGCCAGCTCCCACAGCCGCCTGTTTGTAATTGAGGTGATGGGGCGCGATTGTGGCTATCTGGCCCTGCTCAGTGGCATGGCCTGTGGCGCATTGACCGCCTTGATCCCCGAAAACCAAGCCGAATTTGACCCAAGTGATTTTTGCAACTTGATCCACAAGGCCTTCCGGCGCTCGAAAAAACACGCGATCGTGATCAAAGCGGAGGGTTTTACCCGCTTGAGCAATGCCGCATTGGAAACCGAACTCTCGGACTATCTCGCTGAACGCGGAATCGAAGATCTGGATATCCGCTTTACCCAGCTCGGCCATATTCAGCGCGGCGGCTCGCCCTCGGCCTTTGATCGGGTCTTGAGCAGCAAAATGGGCATTCATGCCGTGCGCCAATTGGTCAACGGCGCCACAGATGTGATGATGGCCTTGGTGCGCAATGAGATCAGCACCTGCCCCCTGGCCGATGTCGGCCAAGGGCGCAAAGAGCGGATTTTGGCACTGTATCAGGAGTATATGGCCCAGGAATTCCTGATGGCCAAAAAGCTCACGCCCAAGCATTAAGACGGCTTTATGCTGGCCACTTTGCCACGGGAACCCGATTGTGTGATCGGCCTGGGGCTGCTTGAACAGGCCCACAACGATTTTTATCTCTTGAGCCAATTGATTGCCTGTTTAGAGCAGCTCGGCCCTGAGAGTGTCTTTGTCTTGCTCGGCCACGCCCCCTGGGCCCATGATCTGGCAGACTGGGCAGCCAGTACCCAACCAAACCGTTATTTGGGGCATTTCCCAGACATTTCACTCTACAACGAGTCGCCCCAGAGTTATACCAATTTTTTTATTTACCTGCGCTATTGCCCCCTGCCAAGCGATCAGGCCATCACCTATCTGCTCTGTCTGCCCCCCGGCGACTATCTCAGCACCACCCGCAATCTGCTGCCCAAATTGAATTTTAAAGGCCGCTGGGTCTTGCCTTTTTTGCCCGCGGGCCACTGGCCCAACCGGGATTTTGATCCCCCCCAGCCGCTCTTGGTTCACACGGTGACACGTTCGGGCACCTTGCGCTTTTGGCCCGTGTTGGAGAGTTTGCTCAAGGCCCTCGGGCGGCAGACATCCGTGTGTGGCTATCCCGACGAAAACCGGCGGCTGATGTCTGGCTTGCGCTGGCCCGAAGACCAACAGGTCAAAGCACTCCCGCTGACCGCGCTCACAGATCCTGTGGCCAGGATCCGCGCCAGCATGTGGGATCCGGCGCTGCGTTTTCCCAGCAGAGAGCAGATCCTGGCCTATTATCTGCAGGAACTGGCCGATTTGGATTTTTACCAAGCGCGGCTCTTGCATTGCCACGTCTTTGTGCCGATTGAGCCCTTTTTAAAGCTCGAAAATACACGCCTGATCGCCCTGATGCGCGATCCCCGCGATGTGCTGATCAGCTTTTATTTCGCCTATCTCAACAAGGGCTATTTCTTGGACCACCAGCGCTACCAAACGGATTATCCAGATAGCCACAAAGAGGCACTTTTGCAGAGCTTGGCCGAAAACGGCTGGCACTACCTGTCGTTTAATAAGCTGCTTGACTTTCCCGATCTCAAAACCCTGGCCCGGCACTATCTGACCTGCCTCAACAGCCCACAGGTCTCTGTTGTGCGCTTTGAAGACCTGCACCAAGCCCCCGAAGCGACGTATCTCACCCTCTTGCGTGCCCAGGGTCTCTTGGAGCAGCCCTATTACAGCCTCGATCCAGCACAATTCCAACGGGCCCTGCGCCTGGAGGATTTTGAATTTCAAACCCAGGGGCGGCGCAAGCGGGGCCAAGCCATGGACCCCCAAGAGTTGAATTATGGCAGCCACCGCCGGGGGCTGGTGGGAGATTGGCAAGCGCACTTCACTCCCCAATTAAAAGAACAGCTCAAGGCCTTGATTGGCCCTGAGCTGATTCAATTGGGGTATGAAACAGATCTCAACTGGTAGTCCTGTTTTGAACGCTCAAAACCACTGATTAAAACCGCTGATTTAAAAGCGCGCTTAATTGGCGGGAGCAGAACTAGCAGAAGCACTGGGAGAAGGACTCGCGGCAGGTGATGCCGCCAGTTCTTTCACACAGGCAGAGATCACACCGGGCAGAAGTTCGCCAAACTTCTTGTCATCCGAGGCGGCAGAAGGATCTTTTTTGAGTGCCTCACCCACTTTGGTCGAAGCACAACCACAGATCTTCTCAGCACCTTCTGCACCCGACTGCTTGGTCAACTCGTCCGTGCAGGATTTTTTGCTGCTGGCCACGACGGAATCTATCTCAGTGGCAGACAAATTGGGAGCGGCCTGATTGACTGCCGGGCTACATGCCGCGAGCCAAACACAGCTCACGAGCAGAATCATTTTACGCATAGTTTACCTCTTGAATCCTCTTCAATTGCCTATTTCTGCAGGGGCTTCATTGGCAAAGAGCCCATAAAGTCCTGTTTGCCCAGGTTGACACCACTTTCACGCAAAATGGCATAGGCCATGCTGAGATGGAAATAAAAATTGGGAACCACAAATTCTTGGAAATATTCGTCGCCATTCATGTACAGATCGGGCATGAACGGCAGCACAATTTGGCGATCAGCGGCCCCGGAAAAATCGTCGGCCTGCAAGCTGCGCAGATAATCCGCAGTGGCATTGATGCGGGATTTGATTTCAGCCACAGTGGTTTCATTGTCTTCATGCACAGGGGCTTGGCCACCACTGAGGCGTGCAGCCGCCAATTTGGCATTGTCACAGGCCACTTGGATCTGTTTGGTCAAGTGAAATTGATCGGGCACCAGACGGGCATTGAGAAAATGGACGGGATCTGTTTTGCGCTCGGCGGCATGGGCCTCGGCTTTATCGAGCCAAGCACCAATATTCAAGAGCATTTTGGCGGCGTTCTGAAAAAAGGAATGGTACATGTGGGGATCTCCTAAAATAATTGAAGATGGGAATTCAAAGTGATCCCAGCTTACCACTGCTTGGGCTCAGCGCAAATCACCTACGATGTTTGCTAGCGCAAATCATCCATATACACAATGATGATGGTGGTGTTGTCATCGCCGCCGCGAATATTGGCCATATTGACCAGTTGATTACACGAGCGCCACTGGTCTTTGGCCTGGGTGACGACTTGGTGAATCTCGGGGTCTTTGACATGTTCGACCAGGCCGTCGGAGCAGAGCAGCAGACAATTGCCGGGCACAAAGGGCCGCTCGTAGAGATCAACTTCAACGTTGGGATAAGCGCCCAAAGAGCGGTAGATCAAATTGCGCTGGGGATGCACTGCCGCCTCTTCTTCGGTGATCTGGCCAATTTCGAGCAGGCGGCCCACCAAAGAGTGATCGCGGGTGACTTTTTCGATTTCTTGTTTGGCAATCAGATAAGCGCGGCTGTCGCCGACATGGCCCATATACATCATGCCCTGATAGACCACAGCAGCGGTCACCGTGGTGCCCATGCCCTGGTATTGTGGATTGCGTTTGGCGGCATCATAAATGCTGCGGTTGGCCTTTTTGATCGCCTCTTCGAGGATTTCGGGAATATTTAACTCGCGGCCTGGATTGTCTTTGAGCTGTTCAAAGCGGTGGTTGATCACCTGGGAGACATCGCGGGTTGCCAGGGCACTGGCGTATTCCCCGGCCTGGGCCCCACCCATGCCATCAGCCACGATAAAAATGCCATAGCTCTGGCGCTGGGTCTGGCTGACATAATGCCAATCCTGCACGAAGTAACTGTCTTCGTTGGCTTCGCGCACCATGCCCACGTCGGTGATAAAACTGGCATAAAAAGGCGTATTGTGGAACAGTCCCAGAATCGCACGTTTGACTTCATCGATATTCTGGTAGCGGTATTTGGGCTCCACATCGATCATCTTCATGATGATGCTGTTGATCTGGGGGTTGATATCCGGCACATAATACGTGACCTCGGGGAAGATCACCAGTCCGTCTTCGTCGCGGCGGTGGCGCAGGGGGCTGCAGCCAGTCACGAGTTCATGCCAGATCACGCCCAGGGAATAAATATCTGCGCGTTCGTCGATCGTGTGTTTGCCCTGCTGCTCCAACTCTGGCGCAGAATAGCCGGGGGTATTGCTCTGCAGCGGGAACATAATCGGCAATTGCAAGGCCCGGCTGAAGCCCGTCAGGCGCACACGTTGGAAGTCGTGGGTGACAACAATGCAGCGGGGGTTGAGGTCGAGATGGACAATTTTGCGGCGGTGCAATTGGCTCAAAGACTGGCAGAGCTGGATCATCCAGTCGCAGGACTGATGCACAGTGACCTTTTCTTTGGTCAGGAAAAAGCCCAAATCGCGGCCTTCGAGCTGCTCGATAATCAAATAATAGCGCTGGTTCTCTTCGAACATATCCACCGCTTTGACCACGGTCGGATAGCTGATCGAGCGCAGAATCGTAAATTCGTCATACCAAGGATTTTTGAGCAAGCCCTGAGAGATGCGGCTTTTGCCACTGCGGCCCTGCTCTTTGACAATCACGGTCAAATTGGTGACTTCGTCGGTGGCGCGGTACAAACTGGCCCCGCTGCGCACCTCTAAAAAGGCATCAATCCGGTAGCGGTTGCGCAGTTTTGAGCCTGGCTCCAGATTGGGTTCCGAAGCACTGGACGAAGATCTTTGAAGATCGGATTTATCTGGTGCGGACACGTGCTGCGATTCCCTTTCCGGTTCAGTTTTTTGCCAAGAGCATCACAAGTAAAATCACAATGATGCTCAGCAGAACAATATTCAAGCGCAAAAGCCACTCTGCTGAAAAGAGCTTGTGCGAAAGCCCGAGTTTCATCAAAGCGGTCGAAATTCCACGGGACTGGATCGGTACTGTACCAGGAATTGTAGGCGGAGGGGAAGATCGCCGACTGCCGATCTTTTGCAAAGCCTCCATCATTTCACGGGCATTTTTAAAGCGGGCCTCAGGTTCCATGCTCAAACAACGGGCCACCAATTTTTCCATCGCGGGTGAAATTTTGGGGTTTTCTTCGCGCAGAGGTGGGAAGCTGAACGGCGCTTCGCCCTGGGGATCGCGTCCGGTGAGCAAATGGTGCACAGTCGCTGCCAAAGCATAAATATCTGAACGCGGCTCCACCTGGCCCCGGTATTGCTCGGGCGGCGCATAACCCTGGGTGCCAATCATGGTCCCTTTTTTGGTCGGATTAAAGTGGCGGGCAATGCCAAAATCCACGACATAAATTTTGCCTTTTTTATTCAAGATCAAATTGGCGGGTTTCATATCGCGGTAGACAATCGCCGGATCCTGTTCGTGCAAATACGAGAGAATTTCACAGATCTGCACGCTCCAGTCGAGCACCTCGTGTTCTTCAAAAGGCGCGTTGTCTTGGGCCAGCAGGCGCTGCTCTAAATCGGCCCCGTCGATATATTCCATCACCAAATAGTGGCGATTGCCTTCGGTAAAGCGGTCGTAGACCTCGGGAATGCCCATGTGTTTGAGATTGGCCAGCATTTCGGCTTCGCGATCAAAATTGCTGGTGGCCGTGCGCCGCTGATCGGGGTCGGTAAAGTGGTCGAGCATTTCTTTGATCACGGCCACGCGGCGGGAAAAACGCAGATCGTCGGCCAGATAAATCGCGCCCATGCCGCCCTGACCAATTAATTTGGTGATCTGGTAGCGCCCCTGCAAAACCGCATTTTCGGGCAGCAGGGTCGGGCCAGCATCTTCATCGTCTTCGGGTTTGTAAGATTTGCGGGCGCGCACGGCAGATTGGGTGGCCTGCACACTTTGATTGGGATGGGTATGCGAGACCAGTGGGGCCCCACATTCATGGCAGTATTTATTGCCCAGAATATTTTTGGAGCCACAATAACGGCAATAGACCTGTTTGTCTTTGCGGGAACTGCTTGGGCGTTGACCTGGACGCTGCCCATTGCCAGTCTCTGAGCCGGGTCGAAGAGGGGGAGGGGGCGTTTCCGGCACAGGCGGCGGGGTGAGTGAAATGGGCGACTCAGGTACTTTTTCTGAGTTGAGAGCATCGGCCTCTTCATCGTCATCGGAGATCAACTCCACCAGACGAACGGGAGGGGCCGGGGGATCGTGGGCCAAAGGCGCACCACACTCACTGCAGTATTTTTCGCCAATCATATTGGCGAAACCGCAGGTGTGACAGATCAATTCTCGCGCCTCTTTGCTGGACACTTCAATCATTCAACAGCGCAACCGCATGCTCGATAATTTCTCTCGATAATTTCTCATTTAATGGTGTGAAATGCAGACAGGGTCAGTATATCACAGAGTAGCTCAGAGACAGAACACGCAAATCCCCTTGCCAAATCCGCTTTTTCTCGCAGGTTTTTGCAATTACCCCAATTTTTCATTTCATCTTAAACTATCCTTATTTTTTCTCACGTCAGAAGCGTTTGCAAAGACCGCATAAATAATTATCACCGCGTTAAATTAAAAGAGGTTTGATCCATGAAGCACCGCAGCCTGTCCCTGTTACTCAGCTCCCTGTTACTGACTGCTTGTGGCAACAATGCCATGACAGGTGCTTACAACCCCTATGGGCAGGCTGGATATGGTCAACAGGTAGGATACGGTCAAGCGGCTTATGGACAGGCGGCTTACGGACAAACCCCCACAGGCCAAAGTGCCTATCAGCCCGGTTATGCTTCTTCGGTTTATGGCCAAACGGGCATGACGGGCCAAACGGGTATGACGACCGGTTATACCGATCCCAACCAACAAATGAATCCCGCAATCAATGGTTATGGCGCCCCCCAACAGGGCTATACCAATCAGCCCACTGACCAAACAGGTTATGCCAGTGCGCCATCAACCACTGCACCCAGCAAAACCAGCACAGCCCCCAAAACCACCGCTCCTGCAAAAACCACCACAGCCACCACAGCACCCAAAACCACCACGCCAGCAAAAACCACCACAGCCACCACTCAGGTCGCCCAATTCTTGAGCAATGCCCGTCAGGCCATGGACAAACTTCAGAGCCTGTCTGCCACGATTGCCAATTTTGAAAAAGGCACGCAACCGGGTCAAGGCAAAATTCAGTATTATTACCGCAAACCCGGCCAAGTCAAAATTGATGTGTTACAGAGTTCGGATCCCAGCCGCAAAGGCATCAAACTGAGTTATCAAACCAGTGGCGATCAGGTGCGCGCCCGTGCCACAGGCCTCTTGAGCTTGGTTCCCGTCACCCTTTCAATGAGCGATTCCAAGGTCAAATCTGGCCGGGGCTATTTAATTGGCCAAATCGACCTGACCTCAACGGTCACACGCTTGACCCAGCCCAGTGCCACCACCAAGGTGTTGGGCAAAACGACCCAGAATGGCGCCGAAGTGATTGTGTTGGAAATCAAAACCCAAAACCATTTTGACAATCGCATCACCAAAGAACACCTCGGTCTGGACGCCAAAACCTGGCTGCCCCGCTTGCACGAAATGTATGCAGGCACTGAATTGGTCTACGCCGCCAAACTGGAACAGATGGAAGTCAATCCCACCCTGGCCAGCAACGTCTTCGACATTTAAAACCGCAGCGCGGATATTTAAAGCTAAACCCGCACAGCGTTTAAAAAGCGCATTTGAGCGGCAAAGTCAGGCAGAAGTCTGACCTGAACCCAGTCTTGGTTGAGAAACAGAGACATGGTTTCACTTGCCAGCGAGGTTTCCAATTCCAGCCACAACTGCCCCCCAGAGCGCAGCAAGCGCGGCCCCTGCTCAGCCAAAAGCCGGAAAAAAAGCAGCGGGTCTTCGCCAGGGGTGAGGGCCATTTGCGGCTCATAGAGCTGCACCTCGGGCGCCAGGGTTTGCCATTGGGCCAGTGGGACATACGGCGGGTTGGAAATCAGCAAATCCAATTCCAGGCCCAAGGCCAAAAACGGAGCCAGACCATCGCCTTCTAAAAAAATCACCGCTTCGTCCAAATGATTCAAATGGGCATTTTCAGCCGCCAGAGCCAGGGCTGCTGCAGAGAGATCCGAGGCCCAGATCTGGCTTGCCCGCCTGCGCTTTTGCAATTCCTGAGCCAGGGCCAGGGCTATCGCCCCGCTGCCGGTACCGAAATCGGCAATTCGCAGCGTCTCAGAAATGGCTGGCAGGGTATTTAAAGCCAAATGCACCAATTCTTCGGTTTCGGGCCGGGGAATCAAGACCGCAGGGGTCACCTTGAGCAGCAAACCACAAAAAGGCTGGTTGCCCAAAATATACTGCAGCGGTTCGTGGACCTGACGGCGGGCCAAAAGAGCTTGGGCCTGCTCCCATTGCAATGGTGCCAGCAATTGGCCGGGCGACACACGCTGAGTCAAGGTCGAAAAACCCAGATGGTCTAAAATCCAACGGGTTTCGGCCTCGGCTTCGCTGGCTTCAAGGCCAAAACTGAGCAGGGCCCGCTCAATCTTCTGTTGGGCTTCAGCCAATTGCATCAAAGGCCGCCGGGCGCTGGCCCGTGCCAAAATAATGCCGCAGGGCCTGCACAATCCGCTCAGCGGCATGGCCATCGCCATAGGGATTGATCGCCTGGCTCATGGCCTGATAAGCCACAGGGTCATCCAAAAGGCGGGAAGCTTCTGCCAGAATTTTTTCGGGATCGGTGCCCACCAATTTGGCCGTCCCCATGGCCACCCCTTCGGGACGCTCGGTGGTTTCGCGCATCACCAAGACGGGTTTGCCCAGCGAAGGCGCCTCCTCTTGGATTCCCCCTGAATCGGTTAAGACCAAACTCGAACGGCGAATTAAATCCATCAGCGGGATATAGTCCAGGGGCTCAACCAGCTGAATTTGGGGGTGGTTTTCGAGCAAGGGATAGACCGTCTCGCGCACAATCGGGTTGCGGTGCACCGGAAAAACCAAGCGCAGATCCCGATAGCGCTCACAGAGCGCCAAGAGGGCTTGGCAAATTTGTCCCATCGGCGCCCCCCAATTTTCGCGGCGGTGGGCAGTCACCAAGACCAAACGCTGACCTTGGCTCAAATCCAGGCCAATCGAAGCCGGGTAATTAAAATCTGGGTTGCGGTCATGCATGCGCAGAATGGCGTCAATCACGGTATTGCCTGTGCGGTAGATCCATTCAGATGGGATATTTTCGGCCAGCAAAGCCTGCTCGGCAATCGGGGTGGGGGCAAAATGCAGGCGGGTGAGCTGGCCACACAAACGGCGGTTGATCTCTTCGGGAAAGGGGTTAAAGAGCTGCTCAGTGCGCAGGCCCGCTTCGACATGCCCAACCGGAATCTGCTGATAAGCGGCAGCCAAAGCCGTGACCATGACGGTCGTGGTGTCGCCCTGCACCAGCACCATATCTGGCTTGTGTTCAGCCAAAACGGGCGAAATCGTGCTCATGAGCCGAGCGGTGAGATCGGGCAGGGTCTGGCGTTCTTGCATCAGATCGAGGTCGATATCCGGATCGATGCCAAAGGTCTGCATGAACATATCTGTCATTTCGCGGTGCTGGGCCGTGGTTAAAACCACACATTCAAACTCACTGCGTTTAAGCTCTTCGATGACCGGGAACATCTTGATAATTTCGGGACGGGTGCCAAAGACCACAAGGATTTTTTTCATTTTATTTCCTGAGAAACAGCCCCCAACCTATGGGTCTACAGAGTGATAGAAACAGTGGTCTGGAGGGCCTCATTTTTCAGGCATTTTAGCATAATTAGAGGCCCGTGTCGCAGACGACGGGCCTCTTGAACAGCCTGTGAAACAAATCCGAAAATCAGTTTTTTATTTTTGCCAGCATCTGAGCAATTGCAGCCGAAACGGGAGCACTTACCTGCTGAGGATTCAAAATCTTAAGTGCTAAACCTTTGTGAATAGCTTGGTACAAAGCTTCACGATCTTTTTGCTTTTCGGGTTCAGGCAATTGGGCATAGGGCTTGTCTAATTCGCCCCCTTTGGCCCAGGCATTGCGCTCCAGCCATTTAACATGGATCAAATTGCTTCCTTGCTCAATAAAATCAGGGGTCAAGAGCTGCCCTTTTTGGGCCAAAATCAGTTGAACAGCAATTTCAGCGGAGGCTTTATTTTCTGCTTGCCAATCAGCGGGCAAAGCCTGATAAGGGGTATTGGCGATATCCACTTGATTGGTATTGTGGGCTTTGATCCAAACCGGATCTTTGGTCTCTTTTATCCGAGGCTCATAACTGCCATCTGGTTTGCGGCGACCTGCGCGCCAAGCATCATGAAAAGCAGCAGCCACTTCAATCGTAAAGCGCAAACTCTCAGGCTGGGTTGATTGACGCGCGACACTTTGAGCCATGATTGGGCGGGCAAAAGTGGCGGCAGGCAGGGGCATTGAGTTTTGACAAGCACTCAATAAAGTGATAGAAACGAGGCCGAGTAAAAGTGATTTTGAGAACATAAAGGCAAAGACTCCTACGCAAAGAAATAGATTTGATAATTTCTCTTATCAGCAGATTTCAGCTATTTCTGTCTCTATTGAAATTAAAAAACGTTTAAATTTTAACAAAACAAGTTTTAATACAAATCCGCTTTTTCCATTTCTCAACGGCTCTGACACAGGCCAGATCTCGCCGCCCCAACCAATTTATGTTACAATCCACCATCTTTGAATTCGTGCCAATCGCCCCCTGGAGGAACCCCATGCCTTATACCCTGCGCATTCAGTCCCAGGCCTCACAAGATCGCCTGGAACAGCTGATTGCCGCCCGAATGCTGCCCGAAACCGACAAACAAGCTCTGGACAAGCGCATTTGGGATCTCTTTGGTGAAACCTGGGCGATCATGTTCACCGACTTGGCGGGGTTTTCACGGCGGGTGGATGAATTTGGGATTATTCACTTTTTACAGACCATTTTCGAATCTCAGCGTCTGCTCATTCCCTGCATTGATGCCTATGACGGTATTTTGCTCAAACAAGAGGGCGACAGCATGTTGGTGATCTTTAAACGCCCCCAAAAGGCCCTGGAATGTGCCCTGGCGATGCAAAAGTCGTTGATTCCCTACAATAGCAGCAGACCCGAAGCAGAGCAGGTCTTGCTCTGTATCGGACTGGGTTATGGCGAAGTCCTCAAAATTGGCGATGCCGACGTCTTTGGGGCCGAGGTCAACGCGGCCTCCAAATTGGGCGAAGACACCGCCCAAGCCGGTGAAATCTTGGTGACAGGCACAGTGAAACAGGCCGCGCCCCTCGAAGGCCTGCGCTTTGAACAGGTCCACGAAACCATCCCAGGCACAGGCCAAGCATTTAAGGTCATCTACTGATGCTGCGCCCGCTGTTGCACCCCCTCCTCTGCCTCCTGCTCACGCTCTTGAGCCTGCAATTGAATCTGAGCCCCGCCCTGGCTGCGCTTGAAACCGTTTCCACAACCACAAAGGGCCAAGCTACAAATACCGCACCCGCTTCCCCTCAGACCTACAACCTATCCCCCAACACCTACGCCGCCCTGCCCCCCGATCCCGTACCCGCGCCCCCACGCCCCTTCTGTGGTGAAGCCTGTTGGAGCGCCTCATTTTTTCTGCCGGGCAGCGGCCAGCTGTTTTTGGGCGAATCCCTGCGCGGCTGGGGTTTTATGGCGGGCACCATCATTGCTCCCTGGGCGATCTCAACCCTGACCATGGCCCTGCTTGAAATCGGGAAAGTACCTGGCTGGAGCGGAGCCGAATTGCAACAGGCTGTGCCCTTTTTTATCGTGGCGGCCACCCTCGCCACGATCAGCATGTATATCTGGAATATTTTTGATGCCTATGGCGTGCAAAACGAAAAAAATGCGGCCTGGCAGAGTGCTTTCGAAAAGGCCTTAGAAGAGAACTGGGCCCAATGGCAACCCAAACTGGTGCAAACCCCTGTCAAAGGCCAGGAAAGCCATTGGCATTTTGAGGTTTTGCTGGGAAGTTTTTAAAAGGCCCGCGCCTGAGCGCGTTTGCATTTTGTCTCCCCATTCTGGGTATGTTAAGATAAGGTGAGGCATCGGCAGGAATTAGAGTCATGCCCTGCGGTAATAACCACAAAGGTATTTATCATGAATACGCGCAATCACACCACCTCTGAGCGTTCTGCGGATCCCACCCGGACCGTTTCTGTTTTAAATCCGCTTTTTCAAGGCGTGAAAGCCGTGCTCGAACAGGGCATGCAATTGACGGCAGACCTGCTGATTGAAGGATTGGGCCAAACCACACGGGTCCTCAACCGCAGTGAAGAATTGGGCCGCCAAGTGGGAAATCTCATGCAAAAGCTTGGAGATGCCCATCAAGAGACCCGTCACACGACCCAAATGCTGCTTAAAGAGAGCATTCAAGATGGCGTGATCCTCTGCAATGAATTTATTCACGGCATCGGTCAGGTCGCACGCAGCGCTATTCACGAAGTAGAAGAAATCAGCAAACAGGGGCAGACCATTGGTGGCAGCGTGCGCGACACCTTTCAGGATTTGCCCAATCCCTTTCGCACACGCTCGGCCCGCAAACCCAAAGGCAAAGAGCCCACCATCATACCAATAAGCATTCAGGATAATTAGAGGTACTATGAGCCAGGAAACCAAAGAACTAGCACTCATTCTGCGTGACCGCCTGCGTGAAAAGCAAAAATTGACTGAATATCACCGCCATGCTGTCAGCTATCTCTTCAAGGTCTTTGAAGAAATGATCAACGAAATGAAAGCAGATTTACAGGCCTACGGCGGCGATCCCAATCAGATCAAAATGTACAAAGCCCCTTCTGGCGACTACATTGTGCTCAAAATGGGAGATTCACTCAGCAGCGTCTTCTCGATGCCTGAGATCAAACTCTGCTCGGTCGAAGTCCAGGGCCAATCGGGTCTTTGCGGCCGCGTGGTGGTCTTCCAGGGCGATTACCGCAATCTCGAAATCGACGATCCCGAACAACTGTCCACGATCGAAGAAGACTCCCTGTTTATCTTCCCTGACAGCGTTTTGTACCACATCGTCTCACCCGTGGGTCTGCACCGCACAGACATTCCCCGCTTTGCCCATTTGGTGCTGAGCAAAATGATCCAAAAAGACGAAGCGCATTACAGCCCGATCATGGACGAAATCGTGCACCAACAGGAAGCCAAATACCAATAATAATGAAACGCCGAATCTAAAGCGAAAGCAGACGATCGAGCGCCATCCCTATGGCTTTGTTTACAACGCCATAGGGATGTTGTAATTTGAGCTTTTCGAGGTGGGCAATGGCTTTGCGATTGCCCAATTTGCCCAGAGCATAAATCACTTGCTCCCGCACCAAATGGGAAGGATCGCGCAGGCCCTGAATCAGGCCGCCATAAGACCCCGGATTGGACAATTCGCCCAAGGCTTTGGCAGCTTCAAAACGGACTTCCCAATGGCCATGGCGCAGGTGTTTGAGCAAAACTTTGAGGGCCCGTTGATCGTGCAAAAGCCCCAAAGCCAAGACCAAATGGGCCATAATTTCGGGCCGCTGTTCGTGTTTGAGCATGGAGATAATCGCTGTGACCGCATCTGCATTGCCGACCACACCCAAGGTGCGTGCCGCATTGCGAACCACATAGGTATTGGGGTCTTTGAGGGCCTTGAGCAGGTATTTAACCATCTGGGAGTGGGGACGGCGCAAACGCAGGGCA
>JBIKWL010000107.1:0-18331 GCA_044356335.1 Candidatus Sericytochromatia bacterium | reverse complement strand
CAACAAAATCGCCTCAGCCTTAAGAATATTGCGGTGGGACGTCTCCCATTGTTTGTCATCCAAGGCCTGAGCAGCCAAGTTCAAAAATTTAATCGCCCCTTCATAGAGCATGACCAAGAGACGCTCAGGGGTTGCTGTTTCAATCTGTGCTTGTTTGTATTGCTCGAGCCTGGCGGCGGTTTCAATCGCCTGTATCGTTGGATTGGCTTCTGTTTCGGTCATACTCACACTCACACCTCAAATACCTTTTTCAGATTCAAACATGCTGGTTTAAATTTCGGCTCATTGGGGCCAAAACTTAAATGTCAGAATTTCATAAGGCTGACAAAGCAGCGCCCATGTCTCACCTTTTTTTTGTACCCGAGTCCGGTTTTCTGTGATTTCCATGACATCACTCAAACAGCCATCGCTATAAGCAAAGCCTGGGGTCAATTCCAGATGTACGGGATATTCAAGGGAATTAAACAGACGCAAAATCAGAGCATCACCAGAGATTGACTGTTTTAAGGCCGTGATCACCAATCCCTCTCCCTGCAATGAAAATAACGCATCCAGGGGTTCTGAGCGCATGGCTTGGCTCACCAGCGGGGGACGTTGCCACTGCAAAACCTGTTTAAGGGCGTCTTTGCGTTCATTGCCTGTCAAAGCCAAGCGGTAGTCAAAGCGGTGTTCTCCCAGACATTGGGCCTCGGGGGTACGCATACGTGGGCCTGCCCCACCGCCGCGGGTGCGCAGGTCATCGCGCGAGAGCCAACCGACACAGCGCAAGAGTGTGAGCGCCAAAGCAGGTTTTCCCTCCCAATCGGTGAGACCTGCTTCGTGCACGCCATCGATCTGAAAAACGTAACCTTGATCATCTGGGGCCGAGAACTGGAGCCAATCATCAAAGGGAAAGGTGTCCGCTGGGCGCTCTTTGCCTTTGGGTACGTCGATGGCACGCGGCGGAGGTAATTTGCGCTCCAACATGCCAAATGCCGTAGAACTCCAACAGCGCAAGGGACCACGGGAAGAATGAAAGAGCAGCCGCAGCCGATGATCGCGGGATTTATTCTGGACCGTGGTCGAAAAATAGACACTCTGATCGTTGCCATAAAGGCGCACTTCGGTGGTAATCCGACAGGGAGCATGCACCCCCGACCGCGATTGCCGATCTTCTTTGAGCTGAGCTGGCAAGACACCGTAATAGGTCAGATACATAGTCTGGCACAAGGCGCCTTTTTCGACTTGAAACTCCTGAATTTGCAAAACCACCCGTTGGTCTTCTTGGGGCGGGGAGTAATTATACGAATCCCCGGCATCGCCCTCATCCACAAAGAGATGACCTTCGAGTTGGCGTACCCAGGTGTGGTTTTCGTTTTTATACAGCCGCAATTTGCCACTGGCCGAATCCACCACGACTTTGCACCAGGCATTTTCAATCGAACAGGGATCGGTGGAGGATCGCATCACCGTGGGAGGCGTCGGTACAGCATGGGGCAGCAGGGTATAGACCTGATCCGAAAAAGCCGGGACCTGGGTCTGCATCAGGCAGCTAAAATGGGTGATTTCTTCCCAATGGGGGAGGATATCTGGTTCGGCAATAAATTTGTCTTTTTGTTCCCGATGCAAAATTTCAAAAGGCACTGCGTCGCCATGGGCATCTTTGAGTTCAAATTGGCTCACCGCTTGCTCAGCTGGAAATTCAACTTCAAAATGCAGGCTGCCTTCGTAGGTTGTGCCACCCAAATTGAGCACATGTAAATGCTCGCCAATCAGGCCTGTTTGGGCCACATCGAGCAAAAGTGCCAGGGAGCGCTGTTTGAGTTCTTGACCCAGGGTGCTACTCGAGCGAAAGCGGGGCTGCATATCCTGATGAACCTCATCGATACTGCAGCCACAAATACTGTCGTGGGGATGGTTCAAGAGGAGATATTTCCAAGCCTGTTGTAAGCTCTGTGTCCGTGCTGGTCCGCCTTTGAGCCAATTCCAAAGCAACAAAGGCTCAACCTCAAAGCTGAGCAGGTTTTGCAAACGGTCGTTTTCGGCTTTGAGATAGCGGCGACTTGAGAGCACCCCAGGCAAAATATAGGCAGATTCACAATCTCTTAATTCACCATGAACCGTTTCCATGGCAAAAGTGAGAGGTTTGAGCTGTGCCAAATAAGCGCCCAACGAAGAGGCCTGGAGTTGGTAGCTATCTTGAGAGGCATTAAAGGTCGTTATATCACGCTCATACTGCAGTGGCAGGCCCAAGTGATCTCCCCCCACCGGCAGCAAAAGCGGAGCCGATTCCGGGGTCGCTGCTTCGATCGGTTTGAGAAAAGACGAGAGATTTTCAACTGAAAATGGTGAAGTATGAAAGAGGTCCTGGTAATAGCCCTTGGTTAAATGTATGCTCGTCAGTAATGAACCGTCGAGCGCTGACCAGGAAAAGACGTTGCGTGAGGGGTTGACACCGCGCCAGAGAATTGCAGGCTCAAGCCCTGCCTGTTTAAGTAATTGTGGCATTTGGGCCAAATGGCCAAACATATCTGGCAAATAGCCATAGAGCTGTTTTTGGCCCCAATTGCGCGACTGCTCTGTGCCAATCAATAAATTGCGAATCAAGGCCTCACCGCTGACCAAAAACTCATCGGGCAAGACATACCAGGGGCCAATATGCAGGGCTTCGCGCTGAATCAAGGCCTGCAAGCACTCTTTCATTTCGGGATGAATCGCCAAAAAATCTTCGATCACCGCCGTTTGCCCATCCAATAAAAAAACCTGTTCTGGATTTTTTTCGAGATTTTCGATCAGAGTCAGCACCACCTCACCCAATCGAAAACGATAGCTTTCAAAGCTGCGGTACCATTCGCGATCCCAATGGGTGTGTAAATAGAGCAGAACATTTTTATTCATGGTTAAAGCAGCAGGGCTCCCGATTTTTTTTCTTAGTTTAGATCTTAGATCATAGTACGAATTGAACCCCATTTTTGAAAATTTGTCGAAATTTCTCAGCCTCAACCCACACAGAAAAAAAAATAAAATTTTGATGCACCGTGAAAAATGGCCTGAAATCTGTGTATACAGACCGTTTGCCCGCATAAAAATGTAGAGCGTACATTTTTATTTGATGTATAATAGAAACAGAAAGACAAGGAACATTCTTGGCGGCACTTCGTCCTAAACTTAAGAAAGCCAACCTGAGTCTTTCACTATAATCTAACTATCTAAAAGAGAAAGGAGGGACAAGAGTATGTACGATGATATTTTGAAAGAAATGAAAGATCGCATTGAAGTAAAAGAAAAGAATTATGTTGAATGGCGAGATAAGCGGCAGCAAGAGTTGATGGATTTGGCGCGTGAAGTGGACTTGATGATGGATCGTCGCCGGAACCGCAAAGCTCGCATGAACAATAATGCTTGAGAGATGGGCTAATAGATGAACCAATGTTTCTGGTCATGTTTCGGACCCTGAGCAATCAGGGTCCGTTTCATTTGGGGCCCATCATTCGCGGCCCATCATCCGCCACCATCTCAAATTGGGTTACAATACCAGCGAGCTCAATTTAAGGGAATATCAGATATGAAATTAACGCTGCTCCACACCGGCCTTTTGCTGGGCCTTCTCACCACCACACCCGTTTGGGCCCAGGCCGAAAATCCCCTTTTAATGCAGGGCCTGACCGCATTTCAGCAGCAGCAATACCCCCAGGCCGTTTCTGCCCTCGAACCGTATACCCGTCTCAATCCCAAAGATCTGAATGCTTTGCAAACCCTGAGTGAAGCCTATCTCCATCTCAATCAATTGGAGCTGGCCGAAGTCACTTTAAATGCGGCCCATGGCCTTGAGCGCAACCATGCCCGGACCCACTTTTTGCGCGGACAATTGCGTCTGCTGCAGCAAGACTATCTGCGGGCCCGCAGCGAGTTTCGCAGCCTGCTCTTTCTCAAGCAGGAGAGCAAAGAACTCTATTTGTATCTGGCCAAAACTGCCTTGGCCTTAAAAAACAGCGAAGAAACCCAGGACTACCTCAAAAAAGGCCTGGACTTAAAACCCGATCAACCCGACCAGCAAGCCAAACTCTTGCTCTTTATGGCCGAGACAGCCCCCAACGCACGCGAGATTTATAGCCAAATTGAAGCCTTGCCTCTCAGTGCCGAGATGCAAAAAGAAGTACAAAAAATGTTCTTCGGCTATTTGGTGCAAGCAGGAGAGTTTCGTGAAATTGTCGATCGCAGCTTTGATCCCATACTTGCAGCAGCAAAAGCCAAAGATCGCAATCTCTCAACAGCTTTATACGCAGAACTGTTGCGCTGGCTAGGCAAATCCAGTAATCCAGATGTGGACCAAGCCTATGTGCTCAATCGCATGGAAAATCTTTATGGTCAATTCCCAGATGATGTGGTCACGCGCCAACAGTTGATTTCCCATTACCAACGCCACGACCAGCCCGAAAAACTGTTGGCGATGTACCGCCAAGAATTAATCAGCCAAGGCAGCGAACTCGCCCCCAAAGAACAGGCCCTGCTCTTTCGCAAAATTGCAGATTTACACCTGCAAATGGGCTATATGCAATTTGCCTACGACAATTATCTGCGCGCCAGCGACAAAGACCCCACAGATATTCACTCCCGTTTGCGCTTGGGGATTATTTTTATCACAGCCAAAGACTACCGCGAGGCGTCACGCAATTTTGAAAAGATCTTAAAAGAGCAGCCGCTTTTGCATGAGGCCCGTCTCTATCAGGCCTTTGCTGAGGCCTTTAATCAAGAGCCCGACAAAGCCAAACAAATTTTGGAAGGGCTGCCCAGCAGTTTTGAGCCCGAATTGCAGGGCTGGCTGCGCAGTTTGATTGCCAACCCCAAAATTGAGCCTGTCAACGAAATTTGGAAACGGCTTTTGCCGGAATTCCGGGAAGACAATTCAACGCCCGAGGCCCAATAAGCCATGCGATTTTGGCAAGAGTTTCTCGACTATCCGCGTGTCTATCCCCAGCCACTCAAGCAGCCTGATTATCCAGTTTGGGTCATCGCCCACCGCGGCGCGAGTTGTGATGCCCCCGAAAATACCCTGAGTGCTTTTGAATTGGCCATTGCCCAGGGTGCCGACATGATTGAACTGGATGTGCGCCTGAGCCGCGATCAAGAGGTGATGGTCTTTCATGACCGCAGCCTGAAGCGTACGGCGGGGGATGAGCAATTATTGCAACAATTGAGTCTGCGTGAACTCAAACATTTGGACGCAGGCGGCTGGTTCGATCCCCATTTTGCGGGCGAAGAAATCCCCACCTTGGCCGAGGTCTTGCAGATCTGTCAGGGCAAGATCATGTTGAATATTGAGATCAAAAAAGATGCGGTCTTTCGCTCTGAGGCCTTGATTGAGAAAAAAATCTTGGCCCTGCTGGAAGAGTACAATATGTCTCATCAGGTCATGGTTTCTTCGTTTGAGCCTTTGGCCCTGAAACGCATCAAAGAAATGGCTCCCCAAGTTTCAACCGCTTTGCTCTATGGCAATACCGTGCGCTCAAATTTACGCAGCAAATTGCCCGTCTATGGTTTTCAGGCCTTTCGCTGGCTTTTGGCTGTCAAAGCCGACTCCCTCAATTTGCGCTACCCACTGGTGACAGCCGCCAGTATGCGCCGCAGCCGAGAAACCCGGATTCGCATGCATCCGTTTACCGCCGACAGTGTCAAAAGCCAAAAAAAATTAATCCGCCTCGGTGTACACGGGATAATTACCAATCGCCCCGAAAGACTACAACAGGTCTTAAAAAAATATGGGGCGAAAATGCCCCTGCGAAGCTGATCCAGCCCATGATGCGCTGTGCTATAATGCCCGAGATTAACCCAGATTATTGAACTATCTCCAAGGAGCTCGCTATGATCGATTTTTCTCTGTCTGATGAACAAAAAGAGTATCAGAAACTGGCCCGTGATTTCGCCGCAAAAGAAATCATCCCCAAAGCCGCCTACCACGATGAAACAGCTGAATATCCCCGTGAGATCATCAACAAAGCCTGGGATGCAGGCCTGATCAACAACCACATCCCCGAAGAATACGGTGGTCTGGGTTTTAGCGTGCTCGACGGCAGTATTGTTTCCGAAGAATTGGCGTATGGTTGCTCAGGCATTTCCACCGCCATGGAAGCCAATATGCTGGCTGAGTGCCCCGTTCTGGTCGCTGCCAACGAAGAGCAAAAGAAAAACTTTTTGGGCCGCATGACCGAAGCTCCTCTGCTGGCCGCTTATTGTGTCACCGAGCCCGACGCCGGTTCCGACGTGGCAGGGATTCGCACCTCTGCCAAAAAAGTCGGAGATGAGTATATTCTCAATGGCGCCAAAATGTGGATCACCAACGCCAGTGTCGCCAATTGGTATTTTGTTTTGGCCAGCACGGATCCCTCTGCCGGTTTTCGTGGCATGACCGCTTTCCTGGTCGAAGCCGACAGCGAAGGCATTGTGGTTGGCAAAAAAGAGATGAATATGGGCCAACGCTGCTCGGATACCCGTGGGATTACCTTTGAAAACGTCAAAGTGCCCGCCAAAAACCTGTTGGGTTCAGAAGGCCAGGGCTTTAAAATTGCCATGTCCGCCTTTGACCTCTCCCGTCCGATGGTCGCAGCAGGCGCAGTGGGTGTGGCCCGCCGTGCCATGGAAGAGTCGATTCAATACGCCAGCCAACGCAAAACCTTTGGCGTGCCAATTGCCTCTCACCAAGCTGTGAGCTTTATGATTGCGGATATGGCCAAAGACATCGAAGCCGCCCGTTTGCTGGTCTGGAAATCTGCTTGGATGATTGACCAAGGCGAACGCAACACCAAATTTGCCGCTTTTGCCAAATGTTTTGCAGCTGATACCGTCATGCGCGTAGCTACCGACGCCGTTCAGGTTCACGGCGGCAATGGCTATAGCAAAGAATACCCCGTCGAGAAGCTGATGCGCGACGCCAAGATCTTCCAGATCTACGAAGGCACCAGTCAAATACAACGCTTGATTATCGCCAAAGAAATTTTCGAGCGCAAACGCAGCTAGTTTTTTTTGACCGCCTCAGACCATTGTTCTTTTATCAGAAGGGCAATGGTCTTTTTCGTCTTTAGTCCAGCCAAAGGAATCTCCCATGTCTCAATTTTTAGCACCCGCATTTTTCAGCCCCGACAAATCCGGCATGTATGCCACACTCAAAGCCGCACCCGAGCGGGCCCGCGCCCATTTTAACAGGGGGCTTCAGACGCCCTTTAAATCCCAAAATGGGAAAGAGATCCGGCACATTTTGGTCTGTGGCATGGGCGGTTCAGGCAGCACCGGGGATCTGTTGCAGGCCATTTGTAGTCAGAGCCCGCTGCCGATTTGGGTGAATAAATCTGCACAATTGCCTGCCTGGGTCGATGCCGAGACCCTGGTGATTGGCGTGTCGTATTCGGGCGAAACAGCCGAGACCTTGAGCTGTGTCCAAAGTGCCTATACCCGTGGCGCCCAAATGCTTTTATTGGCCTCTGGTGGACAGCTGATGGCCTTTGCTCAGAACCACGATCTGGTTTGTGTGCCCTTAGAAGGCGGCTTGCCCCCTCGGGCTGCACTATTGGATATGCTCTTTGCCTTGCTGGGTAGCTTGATGGCGTTTGAACCACTTTTGGCTGCAAACGGCATTCAACAGCAGGAAATTGAATCGTCCCTCTTGTATTTGGCCACGCTGTATCCGCAATGGGGGAGCGAAGGCGAAACGGCACCCATGCCCTATCGCCTGGCCCAAAGTTTAGACCAGGCTTGGCCCCTGCTCTGGGGCAATGACCCAGCCACGGCCTGTATTGCCCAACGCTGGAAAAACCAATTCAGCGAAAATGCCAAAACATTTGCCAGCTGTTCGGTTTTGCCCGAGTTGAATCACAATGAAATGGTGGCGATGTGTGCTGCCTATCATAGCCAGATTCAACTGATCTATCTTAACCTGGGATCAGTTGATGCCTTGGCTGATCGGGTTGCTCTGGAAATGGTTGGCTCTCAGCTTGCTGCAGTACATCAAATCTACGCTGTGGGGCAATCGCATTTGGAGCGGGTCTTGTACCTGACCTGTTTGGCTGACTTTGTCAGCGTCTATTTGGCCCTGTTCAAAGAGATCGACCCCACGCCAATTGATGCCATCAACGAATTCAAGCGGAGAATAACGCAGACACCATCATGAATCCTCGTTTTGAAGCCAATGGCTGGCAGGCTGTCGTAGCAGATCAATTTACCTTCAGCAATCTGCGCATGGTGGCCCAGGCCATTTGCAATTTTGTGCGCAAACAACAGAGTTATATCGACAATTTTCCCCCACGTCTGGTGATTGGCTACGACTCACGCTTTATGGGTGAGCACTTTGCCATGGTGGCAGCCGAAGTGGTCGTCAACAATGGTTTGGATGTATTTATCAGCGACCGGGCCGCTCCCACCCCCGTGATCAGCTGGATGATCGCCGATCAGGTCAGTACGGGCGCCATTATGATCACCGGTGCCAATGAGTCAGCGGAGTACAATGGGGTCAAGTTTATTACCTCCCACATGGCAATCGCCAGCGAAGACACCACCCAGAATATTGAGCGCGAAATTGGGATCTTAAGTGAAACCCCCGGCTATTTGCATTACAGTGTCAATCCCGGTGAAAAAATCTTCGCCAATCCCAAACCCGCCTATTTTGATCAGGTTCGCCGTTTTGTCGATGTGCGCCTGATCGCCTCCGTGCCAATGGCCATTACCGTTGACTATCTCTATGGCATCAGCTCGGGCTATTTACACGAGATCTTTCGGGAGTGTGGCGGAGTCTTAACAGAGATTCAAAACAGCCCCCACTCTGATTTTGGCTCTTTGGTACCCGTGCTTAACCAGGAAAATCTCTCTGAGTTACAACAGGTTGTGGCCCATTCCCAAGAAAACCTGGGCGTGGGCCTGGCCATTGATGGTGACGGCTGCCATATGCAGGCCGTGGACAAAAGTGGAACACTGATCAGCCACGATCAGATGTTTGGCCTCTTGCTGGACTATCTCGTGCGTGAAAAAGAATGGGAAGGTGGGATTGTCAAACCCAACCGCCAAAACGATTTCGCCGAGCAAGTGGCGGCACTCCACGGCTTAACTATCACCTATTCTGCAACCACGGATTTCCGCAATATCACCAGCGAGATGGTACACGAATTGGCCATTATGGCCAGTGATGGCCTCGGCGGCTATGCCTTTCAGGGGCACATCATGGAACGCGACGGTATTCTGGCTTCGCTGTTGGTCTTAGAAATGATCGCTGCACGAAAAAAGAACCTCAATCAGTTGATTGCCGATTTAAGTGCTGAATTGTCAGCTGCTTAGCGCTTCAAAATTCGTCCTCTTCAGATCCGAGCTGTCCAGGCAGACGCCAACGACAGTGCAGATCTTCAAAGAGTGATTCAGCCTCTGCTGGCCCCCAAAAACCGGGTAAATAAAAATAAGGGGCATTGCCAGGCCGCTGCCAGCTCTTCTTGAGGGGTTCGAGGTATTTTTCCAGGGTTTCAACCGAGTCGTCTCTGAGAAAGAGGGCCGGATTGCCCACCAAACAGTCCAATAAGAGCGTCTGAGAACTCGCCTGCAATGTCGGCTGGGTAGGCAAAGTCAGGCCTGACCCATTTAGGCTCAATGGCGAGAGCCGCTGAGAATGCCCCCCGGCATGGCGATTGAGACTCAGATTGAGAGAAAACTCCGGGAAGAGGCGGATCCAAAGGGAGTTGTGGCTGGGCTCTGCACTTTCCTCGGGAAAGAGGCGGGTCGCAAAGGGATGAAAATGCACAACCAGTTCAAGGCAATCCAGTGGCAGTCCGAGACCTGCCCGCAAATAAAAGGGCGTGCCCGCCCAACGGCCGTTGTCGATATACACGCGCTGGGCCAGATAGGTCTCTTTCAGACTTTGGATCAAACTCTCAGACAGGTTGCCACTCAAACTATTGGTGGGCAATACGCCTCGCAGAGCAATTTCAGAGAGTTCACTCGGCTCCAGTTCGCGCAGAGATAAAAAGACCTTGAGCATTTCATTGCGCAGGGCGTTTTCACTGCTTAAGACCGGGGGTTCCATGGCCAAAATCGCCAAAATCTGCAAAAGAGCGGGGGCTATTTGAGGTGCAAATGAGGAAGGTAATTGGCTTTGTAAAGGGCTTTGCAGCTGTTTTTGTCCCAGTGTGATTTCAACATATTGGATGTGGTGGTGATTCCAGAGCGGTTCAAAGAGGCCATTGCCAAAACGCAAGCCCAGCAATTGGTTCAGCAGGGGCTGAGACAGGCCTGGCACCCGCCGGTAGATCTGCTCTTCGCGAAAGATTTCTTGCAATTCGCGATTGGCACTTCTCAGGGGGCCCACTTCTTGCTGCATGGGCAATTCGATCAAGATCCGGCGAAATCCTTTGACCTCTGGGGGACGGGAGAGACCCAGGGTGTGAATGATGCGCAAATAAGTTGAAAGATCTTCACTGGGGTAAAAAAGGTAATTGCCTTCACAGCCCAGACGCTGATTGAGTGCGGCAATGCCTTCGTTAAGATTGGACAATTCGTTGTACAAAAGTGAAGTCAGAGGAAAAAAATGCAGATGTTCAAAAAAAGCCTTGCGCTGTGTTGTGGGCACGACAGAAAAACGTGTATCGAGCTGCCCCCTCAGTTCACTTTCCGTGCCGTCTTGCACGAGAAACATCAGGGCCCAGTTAGATTTGAGTAGATCTTGACTGAATAATTCCCAAAGATCTTCCAACAACAGACAGTGGCTCAAAGCCGAGACCGAGCCGTGCGCCAGCGCCAAAAAGGGGGCCCGGACTACCACCGGCCACCGCCCAGGGTGGTCTGAAAAAACATCTGCAATTCTTGAACCCCTTTTTTAAAGCCCTGAGAACCCATATACAGACCACTGCGCATGGCTTCAATCCGGTTGTGCAAAAGGGTATAGGTCATTTGCTCAACGGGCAGGTAATAATCGTTGTCAATGATCTGCCCCCCTTTGCGCTTGACCAAAAAGGCCAGAATATCGATAGCCTCTTGGCGTACCGCCTCTTGTAAAGCATAAAACCGCGCCTCTTCGATCACACTCGCTTCGGTAATCGCAACATCGGAATATTCACCCGGGCTGGGCAGGTAGGCGGTGCTGACCTTGCCCTGAACCAAGGTAATCGCGCCATAGAGCTGTTTAAAGGCCTCTGCGTATTTGGCAATTTGATCGGGCTGGGCCAGGATCCGCGCACGCAAATCCAGAATGGATCCATCGGTATGGAGCAAAATGCCACAGCCCGTCTCGGTTTTGAGCTTGGCGATCAGTTTCTCTGCCCGCTCGAGGAAATAGGCCAAACGCGGAAAACGTTGGTTCAAAAATTCCCGCTCTTCGTCAACGCGAAAACGCCCAGCGCTGAGATCGACAAAGCCGTCTTCGGCTCCACAGGCCTCTTGGCATTCCCCCGCTTTACAGCGGCTGTCAAAGGCGTCGTGGATCACCACCCATTGGCCCTTGAGGCGGGGACAGCCAGACACAGGCATAAATTGGTGCCACCACTCGGTATTGGTGATCGGGCTGGAGATCAAATACAGCCCCTGCGATTCGACTTCCACGCGCTGAATGGGAGAGAGATAGCCATAGGTCAGCGGATCTACCCGAAAGACAGTCTGGTTGTTTTCCCATAGGCCTTTGAAGCCAATCAGATTTTCGAGCTGCTGGATGGTGTCCATTTCACAATTCCTTGCCTGCAATTTTCCTGTAAAAAGCGGATACAAAAAAGAAGATACAAAAAGCAGACCATTTTTTTGCATGGCTTGCAAGGGGCTCTGTCTATTTCCTGTCACTAAATCAGCGCAGACAAATCAGAAAGGCAGGTTCAGCCAGCCTGATCTTTGGGCTCAAAATCCACCCAGAAACCGACTTCGCCAGAGGGCCCGGGCCGAGGGCTGGAAATGACAGACCTGATCGAGGAATTGTGCCTTAAATTGGGCATATTGTTGCAGCAGATCTTCAAAGGCAAAAGAGGTTAATTCCCATCCGGTCTCTGGGCCGTAGACGCCATCGATTGAAAAGAGCACCTGATCTTGATCGCGCACGAATTCACAGCGAAAGCCGCCCAAGTCGTATTCACGAAAGTGATAGGCCGCGTTGTCACTTTCGAGCAGGGCGCTGAGGATGTCTGACAAATACATCAGCCACTCAATCAGACAGGCCCCATCACGGGCCGCTTGATCATAAGCTTTGTAACCCATGTCGGGAATTTGTTGGCCCCGGATTTTAAAATACAATTCGCCATGGATATCGTCATTGGGCAATTGGTATGCCAGCGGAATCTCCGCATAACGCGGCCCCTGGGGGCGGTGAACCCAAAGTCGACCCAGGCAGATTTCAAAACTGGGGGCTGGAAGGTGGAGGGGGCTTTTTTGCTTATTCATAACGTTTGTTTGTGTGGGCTTAAAAGAGCTTTAGGGCAGAATCTCAAACTCACAATCCAAACTAACAAACTTCATTCTTGCGTGCAAGCAGAGCCACAAATTTTTTGGACAAAAATGGGTCCAAAATGATTGTTTTACAAGCCTGATGGATTTTGAAATAATTTACTGTGAAATTTTTTATTTTGTGATAATCCTTCAAAGAAAGCAAAATCCAGATGAATATTCAGGGAATTAGTTCGAATACGGGCAGTGCCCCACAGTTTTGCCAGATTCAACCCGGCAAAGAAAAAGCGGTTGAACAGGCTGCTGAAGACAATCAGCTCGATAAACTGGTTGTCAAAAATCAGCAAGGCAGCTTTCTGATTTATGGTCAAGATCTCCAACTGGCCCATGAATATGCCAATCAGGACGGCCTCTCTTTTCGCACCCTGCCGACAGGATTTGTGGGAGCCCCCCAAAAGGGCGAGCGAATCGTTTTGGGCGATCTCAAGGGGGAATTGGCCTTTTTTGATGACAAAATCAACCGCTACCAAAAGGCGGGTGAGATCGGGACTTGGGGGGGAGCGATAGGGGGTGCATTCTTGGGTATGGTCTCCGTTCATTCGTCGGATGCCCTCATGAGTGGTTTACTTGGGGGCACGATCGGTTTTATGTTTGGAGGAATGATTGCAATCGGCGCAACTGCGTTGGTTGCCAAACCCAATTACGCTGCTGAAAGCATGACACAAAACTGTCTGCCTACTGCATCGCCGCTTCCACAAGGTTCTCTCGCGCAAACAGGGCTGGTGAATTAGTGCTCTGGCCTTATTTTCAAATTATTTTTTATTTTTAAATAATTTATTGTATTTTTTAATATTTTTTAGAAATAAAAATAAAAAATATTGTAATACATATATTTTTTAGCTCTTTTTAAGCAATAATGAACTCAAAGCATATTCGCATAATTTCGAAATAGTCTGTTTTATGACTATTTTTAGGAGGCATGCATGCCAAAATTTCTGTTCATGAAAATCCAGTGCGTACTCAAACGCTTGGGTCTACTGGTTCTTATCCCCCTCTCCACGGCTTGTAGCCAAGAAGAATTGATCAACCGGGGCATTGGCGCCGCGATTGGGGCGGGTGCAGGACTGATCCAGGCTGAAAGCCTGACCCCTGACGCCGAACGCCAATTGGGAGAACAGATGCGCGTGGCTGTTTTGAAAGAATATAAGCTGTACACCGCGACCCCAGCCTTGGTTGAATATATACGTGCAATCGGGACCAGTCTGGCCAGCCACGCCGAACACCGCAAGGATTATACCTTTCGCTTTGATATCGTCGAAAGCAAAGAAATCAATGCCTTCACGATCCCTGGGGGTTCGGTCTTTATCAGCACCGAATTGCTCAAACACCTCGCCAATAAAGCTGAACTGGCAGCCGTCTTGGCCCATGAAATCGGGCATATCGATGGCATGCATCCGAAAGAGTCTTTGCGCCGAGCTCTGATCGCCCAAGGGCTTGTCGAAGGGGGGCTTTCGGATCAGCAAGTGCTGTCTGTTGTCGCTTCCGTGACGGCAGACCTGATTCAGCGGGGATTTAACCGCGAACAAGAACGCGATGCCGATCGCCGGGGGGTGAATCTCGCAACGGGAATCAATTATGATGAAAATGCCATGAGTGGTTTCTTTCAAACCCTTTTGACAAGAGAAGGTCAAACAACCAATAGCTTTGTTGCACTTTTGCAAACACACCCTGCCACCCAAGAGCGGATCGCGGTGATCAATCAATATATTTTAGACAATCATATCCGCAGTCAGTTCCCGATTCTGAATACCCAGGCCTACCAGAGTGCCATTGCTGTGCTCCCCCCCAAACTGCCCTTGCCTGTACGTTAATCTCGTTATTTAATTGACAGAAAGCTACGCCCATCCCTAGAATACCCCATGCTCTTTTCACTTTTAACCCCCTACCGAGGCAGAATTGCCCTGCTTTTATTCATCACGCTCCTCGGCAACGGACTGTCCTTGCTTTTGCCCCGTCTGATGCAAACGGGCATCGATGCATTTAGCCATGGCAAACACGACTTACAAGCCACTTTATGGCCCTTTTTGCTCTGTTCTTTTGGGCTGTTTATTTTGACCGCTTTACAAAATATTTTACAGGTCTATACTGCTGAAAAAGCAGCTCTCGATCTGCGCAACCAACTGGCCACAGCGATTTCCCAACTCAGTTATCCCGATTTAAATCGCCAAAGCGCCGCCAAATTATTGACCCATTTGACCTCAGATATTGATGGCATCAAGGTGTTTATTTCCCAGGCCCTGACATCGATCCTCTCTTCGTTGGTCTTAATTCTGGGTGCCAGCGCCTTGTTGCTCAGTATCCATTGGCAATTGGCCTTGGTGATCTTGACTGTTTTGCCGCTGATTGCCATGGCCTTTTATCTGGTTTTTTCACGGGTCAAAACCCTTTTTCGCAAATCCCAAGAGATCATCGATGGCCTCAATCGGGTGATCAATGAAAGCATTCTCGGCGCAGCTCTGATTCGCGTTTTAAACGCCCAAAAGCTGAGTCTCTCTCGGTTTGATACTTCCAACCAAGCTGCCCGCAACAACAGCCTTAAAATTTTAAAGCTCTTTGCAGCGCTGGTGCCCGTCGTGAGTTTTGTCGCTGGCCTCGGTAGCCTGGGTATTTTATTGCTGGGGGGCCATTTTGTAATCGCAGGAAGCCTGAGTTTGGGGGCTTTTGCAGCCTTTAACGCCTATTTGGGCATGGTCATTTTCCCAATTGTGATGCTGGGTTTTATGAGCAATTTAATTGCGAGGGCCTCAGCCTCTTATGGCCGCATTGCGCCGCTTTTAAAGGCAGATCCCCCCGCTGTTATTCAGGCCCAAAACCAGATTCTGACGGGTGAAATCCGTGTTAAAGACCTGACTTACCAGCCCAGTAATAAGCCTGTGCTCGAAAAAGTCAGCTTTGAGATCCCAGCGGGCAGCCGCACCGCCATTTTGGGTCCGACTGCCGCAGGCAAATCCAGCCTGCTTTCCCTCTTGGTCGGCCTGCTGCCTCCGGACAGTGGTGAAATCGCCTATGGCCCAGATCCCCTCTCCAGCATAGCCCCCGCCGATCTCTACCGCCAGGTCGGACTGGTCTTTCAGGACAGCGCCCTGTTTAATCTCAGCCTGCGTGAAAACATCGCCTTTAACCGCGAAGTCAGCCCCGAGGCTCTGCACAAAGCCTTGGAGACCTCTGAATTGCTGGCTTTGGTAGAGTCGCTCCCCCAAGGACTCGATACCTTGGTCTCAGAGCGGGGACTCAATCTCTCTGGCGGACAAAAACAACGGATTATACTGGCCCGAGCTCTGGCAATTGAACCCACGATCCTTTTGCTCGACGATTTTACCGCACGGGTGGATGCCCGCACCGAGCAGAGCATCTTGGCCAAACTCAAAACCAATTACCCCCATTTAACCCTGATCTCGGTCACGCAAAAAATTGAGCCGATTGTCGACTACGACCAGATTTTGCTGTTAATGGAAGGCCGCCTGCTGGCCCAGGGCAGCCACTCAGACTTGTTGCACAGCTCGCCCGAATACAGCCAAATTTACCAATCTCAACACAGTACCCAGAATTTTGAGCAGGGAGAAATGCCATGAAACCTGTTTCAAACTGGCGCGGTGCGATCTCACAATTTTGGCAACTGATGGCCCAAGAGCAAGCGCGCATGGGCTGGGCCCTGCTGGCTGGTCTGCTCAATTCGGGATTAAATTTACTTGCGCCTTTTTTGATCGGTTATGGTATTGATCATTTTATCCAAACCCGCCAATACCCTGGTCTGCTCAAATTGGGAGCGGGTTTATTGGGGGTCTATTTGCTCTCTTTGGGGGCCCATTATACCCAAATGATACTGATGGGCAGCGTGGGCCAAAATGTGCTCTTTTTGCTGCGCGAACGAATTTTCTCCAAACTTCAAGCTTTGCCTGTGGCCTTTTTTAACCAACACAAAGCCGGGGACCTGATCTCGCGCATCAACAACGACACCGACAAGCTCAACCAATTTCTGTCTGAAAGCCTTGTGCGATTTATGGGCAGTTTGTTTATTATGAGCGGAGCAGGACTGGCAGTGCTGATCTTACACCCCCGTCTGGGTCTGGTCGCCTTGGCGCCATCACTGCTCTTGCTGCTCTGGACCCGTTTGCTCTCACCCTGGGTCAAAACGCAAAATGCCTTACAATTGGAAAAAACCGGCGGGCTCAGTGCCGCAATTCAGGAGAACCTGAGCCATTTTAAGGAATTGCTGGTCTTCGACCGGCGTGACTATTTCCGCAGCCATTTTGCCAAACACAATTTGCAAAATTACCAGGCCGCAATGGGAGCAGGCATGGCCAATGGGGTCTTTGGTCCAATCTTTGATTTGCATTATAACCTCGCGCATCTGAGCGTATTGGGCTATGGGCTCTGGCTCTTTCAACAGGGGGAAATCACCCTCGGTCTGTTGATCAGCTTTTTAACCTACGTCAACCGCTATTACGACCCCCTGCGCCAAATGGCTCTGCTCTGGGCCTCGTTTCAATTGGCCTTGGCCAGTTGGGATCGGATTAATGCCGTATTGGAGGCAGAGGAGAATTTAGCCTGTTTGCCCCCCGGTCCACACCTGCCCGACACAGGCCTGCTGAGCTTCAAAGATGTCTGTTTTCACTATCCCGGCGGCAGCGAAGTGCTGCACCATGTCAGCTTTACCCTTGAACCAGGGAAAACCTACGCCCTGGTGGGACCCACGGGAGGCGGTAAATCCACCACCGCAGCATTGATGGCCCGGCTCTACGATCCAAATTCAGGTCTGGTCACCTTTCAGGGACGCGATCTTCGCGAATTTTCAGATGCTGAGCGCAGCAAACACATGGGATTTATTTTGCAGGAACCCTTTCTCTTTGCTGGGACGGTCAAAGACAATCTGATCATGGGCCACCCCGATTTGCAAGCTGCAGAACCCGCTGTTTTAAGTGCCAAGCTCAAAGACAAAGGTCTGACACCCTTTTTGGAGCGCTTTGCCCAGGGCCTAGACACCCCTGTGGGTGAGCAAGAGAGCCAGACCAGCCTGGGTCAAAAACAATTGCTGGCCTTTATGCGTGCTGTGCTGCGGGAGCCAGAATTGCTGATTCTTGACGAAGCCACAGCCAATATTGACACGGTCACAGAACAGGCCCTGGAAGAGATTCTCAGCCGCCTACCAGAAACGACCACACGCGTGATTATCGCCCATCGCTTAAATACAATTGAAAATGCCGACCAAATTTTCTTTGTCAACGACGGTCAAATTCAATCAGCAGGCAGTTTTGAACAGGCAGTGGCGCTCCTGATGCAAGAAGAGCGCAAGAGCTAAAAAAGAGACCCCTGACCGCGCAAAAGCCGATCGCAATCTTGAACATACTTCACAAAGCTGTTTTCGTTGCGGTTAGTTTGGACAAAGTGGTATTCCAAGCTGTGTTTGAGCCGATCAGCCAGCCCAGCAGATTTCTGTGCCAGCAAAAATTTAAGTTGGTGCCTGGGTACAGAATCGAGAAAACAGGCAGCACCCAATTCATGCAAATAGTCTCCAAGCAGGGGGAAATTGACCTGATGGGTGACACAGAGGCCATAGGTTTGGGGCCAAAAGTCTTGGGCCTGCAACCAGGCCTCGCCAATATAACCTTTGTCAGCCAACCAGAGTAATCCCCCCGGCTGCAAATGCTGGTAAAGCCCATTCAGAGCCCGAAAACTGGGTTCTGAAGCAGGCAAAAGCCCCGACTTGCCTGCTTCTTGGGCTCTCTGCAAAAAATCAGTGAGCCAGGGGGACTCCGCCTCTTCTGCTCGCGTGGCACGGTACTCCGACACAAAAACGGTGTCTTTTAAGGCATAGAGATGAGGGGGTAAAACAGGCGGTACATTTGGCTCAATTCGGGTACTGACCCATTTTTGGCGCAATTGTCCCTGACTTAATTGGTAA
>JBIKWL010000243.1:0-5433 GCA_044356335.1 Candidatus Sericytochromatia bacterium | reverse complement strand
TGTTGAGGAACACGGCTTTCTTTATGATTATTCTTATCGCATAAAAACAGAAATCCTTGATCCCGAAAGTGATATCGCCCCAGAAAAAACCGCCTTTGATTTTTCAGATATTGGATTAGAAGTCACCGCTTCCACAACCAAAAATCTGAATGCAAATAAAAACAAATATGAGGTCTTAATTACAGACTATGTAATCACGATTCCCACAAATAGTTCTTTTTCCATTCAGCAGGCATCCCCAACTACAACCCGGATTCAAATGGGTGTTAAAAACGTTTTGGGCATTCAGGCAACAGTCAGTTTGCCCGAAGAAGCGGCAAAAATTTTGCATGATAAATTAATTCCTATTGCAGCAAAATTAATGGAGGCAGCAGGTAGCGGGGTGGAAAATGCCTACTCCATGGCTTTAGATGTTGCAGGAGCATCAGCAGAGCTTGTAAATGGAGCATACAAACTTTCCAAACGCCAAGTTGAAATTTTATTAAATGTTCAAAAAGTAAATCCCACCGCACAATTACAGGGATCTGCTCCGAATATTTTGGACGGGCTCAAAAATGCTGGAGGCAATGTTTTTACACAAGTTTTCAATGATATTTCTCCTCTTGTAAAAGGCATTGAGAAAGATATCAGTCTAAAAGATCTTGCCGCTGTGTTTGTTCTGAAATATGATACGCCCAATGCCCAACAATTGCAAACCTCATCCAACCATATTTTAAAAGCAATGGCCACATGGGCTTTGGTGAGAGCCGAAGCCATCCGGGCAAGTGGAGGCAGCGCCAGGGAATATGACAAGTACATGAAAATGTTTGTGGAGTGTGTCTTTATGCAAACCTTGACCCCAATCATTAAAGGGGAAATGGTTTTGCAGCCACCACCCGAACTTTCTGAAACCAAAAGAAACAATTATGAGAATCAATTAGAAGATACAAATAAAGAATTTCGCATTTCATACAAGAACCTGATTGTGGGTTTAGAAATCCCACCTGGATTTGTACAGCGTGTGACAAAAATCTATGTTAAAGGTCCAGATCAAGGAGGCATAGGTGGTGCTGATATCCATTTTTTAGATGGCAATAATAGGGTTGTTGCTATGAAAGAATGTAAATCACTTGTAAGTAATGGCCAAGCAAGTAAACGAATTAAGGAAGCTCTTGAACAAATTCAGACAAAAGATAAAACTGCCGCAGAACAAGCAGATTATAAAGAAATTTATCTGCAAGTACAAAACGATTTTGATGTTCAAAAAACACAAAAGAACTTGAGACAGCCCAATTATACAAATCCAGTTCAAAATGAAATTAACAAAACACCACAAAAAACCAATTTCAGATTGATTCTACGCACCACTTCGGGAGAAATTAAATACAGTGGCACCTTACAGGCCTTTTTGGGAATATAAACATGTCTGTACTTTGTTACGTTCTGATCAAATCTGTCTGGAAATTTAAAGAACTCAATGCACTGACCGATGCGCTGAATGAGTTAAATCGTAATGAGTATATAGATTTAGACATTGGTTTATCTGGGGCTCATGGTCTTGAGCCTGAACCTTGGGAATTAGCTTGGGAATATGCTCCATCTGAAGGGGAATGGAATAATGGAAAATATATGTCTTTTAAGAAATCAGAAATGAGTTTTGATGTTAAGCCAAATTATGTCTATGGAAGCATTAGATATAGATGGGGTAATTTTGTCTATATAAACAAATTTCGCCAATTATTACGCAAAAAAATGTTTAAATTTGCCTCTATTTTTTGCCCTGAGTCTCCAGAGGTCGTTTATTTTAATGAAACTTTGGATGATTCTGATCTAATGTATGAATTACATGAAAATCAAAATCCAAGCTATGAGGAGATGAAACAAACACTGATCTCTAAAGGACAAAAAGGAAATTATCAACCTCGGTATCAAAAGCCCGGAGAGATAAAATCATGGTCAGGAGACACAGGCTATGCCTATGATTTTACCGATCTGCCTGCGCCGGATGCAGAAGTTCAAATTTCAAACCTGTATTATTTGGATACCTTCCCCGACTTTTTAGCAGGGACGTTAACCCTCCCAGAATGACAAGAGCCCTGCGCATCCAGGTGCCCGACCGGTATTTCTCACACAACGCAGACGGTGTCAAAGACAATCTGAACTTTAAAGTGATCGCCGAGACCTCAGAAGCATATTCGGTGCAGGTCAAACACAATGGCGCGACTGTCAAAAGCTGGACGGGCCTAACCGGAGAGCAAAACCTGAGCTGGGATGGGCTGCAGAACGGGCAAGCTTTGGCCAATGGCAACTACCGCATTGTGGCGATGACCGAGCGGCAGAAGGACCGCGTGCGGGATGCGCAGATGGTCGTGATGGATACGGTGCTCCCTCAAGCGAAAAGAAGGTGTATAAACCTGTATTCTGCTCTTGACTTTGTGTTAAAATGGACTCATGTTCAGCTCATTTCATCCGCACCCCTATGACCTCACAAGCAAAGCTCTGTTCAAGGACTTAGAGCTACCTTTGCTGCGTTATGTTACAGGCAAAAATGTCACGCTCGAACGCTATCTGGATATCCAATTTCAGACCATTGAAAGTCAGCGGGCCGACTTGCTTTGTGAAGCACGTCTTGATGACGAGCCTGTCCTTATTCATCTTGAATTGCAATCAGACAACGATCCTCAGATGCTGTACCGCATGATGGGCTATTTTGTGGATATTCATAAGGCTTACCAAAAACCTGTGTATCAATGTGTGGTCTACCTGGGCAAAGATCCTGTCAAAATGCAGAATCACCTCCAGTTCAAGCTGACTGAAGACAACCACTTGAATTATCAATATCGCCTGCTGGCCATGAATGAAGTGGATTTCAGCGAAATTGCTCGCTTAGAAACCGTAGATTTTCTTGCTCTTTTACCCCTCACTCGTTCAGAATGGAAAGCAGAAGAACATTTACAACAATCGATCAATACCTTGGTAGAGCGCAGCCAAGGCCTGGATTTTCACAGCCGTTCAGATTTACTTTTAAAAACAGAGATTTTAGCAGGCTTGCGCTACTCACGCGGGAGTTTAACAAAGATATTTGAGGAGGTGATGCAGATGTTTAAACTTGAACAGTCCGAAGGGTACCAGATGATTCTGGAAAAAGGCGTTGAAAGAGGACTCGAAAAAGGGCGTCAAGAAGGAATCCAGGCTGGGCGTCAAGAAGGAATTCAGGCTGGGCGTCAGGAAGGAATCCAAACTGGGCGTCAGGAAGTGTTACAAGAAGCGACAGATCGTTTTCGCCAGCGTATTGGCGATATTTTGCGCAAACGGTTTGGGCCAGTGCCTTTAACTTTGACTCAGCAATTACAGCCACTCAGTTTGGCCCAGCTTGATCAGGCATTGGCCAATGCCTTAGAAGCAGAGAGTATGGCAGCTTTTTTAGAGAGTCTATAACCTGTCAAAACTGATTATCTCTGGTCTTTTTTCGTCATAACTTCAGGGTGAATATTTAACGCAAAAATAACAATGTCAATGGGCATTTTCTCTGAGCTTGGCAAAGCTTTTGGCCCTCGGCAGTTATACCTCGCCCGAAAAAAACAACCTCTCGCCCAGCCAAGTGGCCGCGCCAAATAATAAAAATGCCCTGAACTTTAAGCTGATTGCCGAAACCAACAAACCCTAAACAATTTGCCTGTAGCGCGTCATGATCTGCCCCATGATCGGCTCCAGTTTATCGGGGTTGATCATCAAGATGTCGCCTTTTTCGGCTCTGACAAAGGTTTTAAGGGCTGAATTGGGCTGATCGCAAAAATCTTTTGACCTTTATCAAATCTTTATATTCATGTTTTATACTATTCATATCGCCCCCAATGAGCCACACAAAAGACATGATTCAGGGAGAATACACGATGCGCCAGCCCAGCCCAGCCCAGCCCAGCCCAGCCCAGCACTCAAGCGTGAGGCTTTCCGCCGCTTAGGTTTTGCCGTGAGTTTGGTCGGCCTGCTCACACTCGGCAGTTGCACGCCACCGGCTAAAAACAACCTCTCTCCCGGCCAGGTGGCCTCGCCAGATATTAAACATGCACCGGTTTTGCTGATGCCAACCTCAAAGGGGCTCAATTCACCCCTCTTTTTAAGAGAGAGATCCCCTGTTTCGCCTGAGCAAGAAGAACGCCTGCGCGAAAAATATGGCAATACACTCATGTCTATGTACGACGACCCTGTTTACCAAAACCGAATGGCCAAATTGAGAGGCGAAAACCCAACTCCTTTGAGCTTAATTCAACAAAACGATTTTAAAATTCTAGGCCCAGAAACATGGGCCACTTCTGTCTCTGGATGTTTGGGTGGCGGCGGCTTTGAAGGTGCCATTTTTTTAAGCCAAGTGGGCTGTTTTAACAGTGAAAACTGGGTCGGTGGCTGGGAATTTGTGGATAGTTGTTATAACAGTGGTGGAACGCCTTATTACCATGTCAATGAACAATATACCCTGGCTGGAGACCCGCAGTGTGCGAAGGTGACTTATAACATCATACCCGGTGTTTGTTTGAAACAAGACTCTGGGGGCGGCGACAGCAACGAAAATCCTGACAATGACAATTGCGAAGGAAAGTGTGATGGCGCAGGTGCCGCCCCCTTTGATTTGCTGATGGTGCATAACAATCTGCCCCCCAACGGGCTGAAGCCGCCTGGAGACGAGGTTCAAAGCCAGGTCACCATTTCGCCAGCAGATGTCAACGACGCATACGACTCGGCCTTGCTGGTGATCAACGACAGAGAAAACAAAGGCTGGAAGCTGGAGCTATTTAAACCCAATGGCAAATTGCTCTACGAAGAGTCGGGCCTGGGCAACAGCACCGCAGGCTGGGATGGCTTAGACGAAAATCTGGCCCTGAACAATGGGATGTATCGCGCCAAATTGACCCAGATCGAAAACCCCAGCATTGTCTTGGAGCGCAATATCCGCGTCGATAACGAAAAACCCGTGATCAGCAATATCCGCGTTCAAGAAGACGCAGGTGCAAACCGCTATACCGTCAAAGCCACCCTCAAAGAGGCGGGCAACGGCGCATTTCAATCGGGAGTCAATCCAGCCAAAACCAAATTGTTTTTTGATGATGGCGTACAACGCGACGATGCCAACAAAACTTACGATGCCACCACAGGTGAATACAGTGTGACCTTTTCAGATTTGGCCCAATACCGCATTGCCAAACAGCAAAGCCAGCAGTTCAAAGGGTATGACTTTCCCTTTGAACTGCAAATTGCCGACCACGCAGGCAACGAAACCAGCAACCGGGGCTCAGGCCCCGATGGCCCGCTGCGCATTCAGGTACCCGACCCGAATTTTTCACCCAACGGCGATGGCGTCAAAGACAGCCTGAGCTTTAAGGTGATAGCTGAGACCTCAGAAGCATATTCGGTGCAGGTCAAACGCAATGGGGCGACGGTCAAAAGTTGGGCGGGCCT
>JBIKWL010000106.1:0-18420 GCA_044356335.1 Candidatus Sericytochromatia bacterium | reverse complement strand
GCCGCCAAAAAGCGGGTTAATAATTCCCGCGCGCTGCAATTCCAACTGGGTATCTGCCACGCAGGAACTTTCGTAATAGGGCCCATACTGTTTGATTCGCAATTGCGGCCCCTGGTAATGCAGATAATAATAGCCGCCCCCGGCCATGGCAATCCAGGGATAGCGCTCAAACAAATCCAAACAGGCAGACAAACAGTGGGGGGTGAGGCAGTCGTCATCGGCCAGCGACATCACCAATTCGGTCTCGGTGGCCTGGTAGAGTTGCTCCATCGTGGCGTAAAGCCCCAAATTGTGGCTGCGGGGCAAAAAGGTGACGCGCGGGTCGGTGTCTGCCAAGACGCGGCAATATCCAGCCGTACCGTCTGTGGAGCCATCGTCAGCGATGATCAATTTAAATGCACTGTGGCTCTGGCCCAAAATGCTCTGCACAGCCTTTTGCAATTGGGGCAGACGGTTATACGTTGGCAGCAGGATGGTCACGTCTGAGCTGGCTGGTGGGGGCAGCAGGGTCAGATGTGCGCCTTGTTGCTGTGTCTCTGTCCAGGCTTGCCAGCCTCCTGGCAAAGGACCTTGACCAGGAGCGGCGTAATCTCGGCGAAGGAACCAGAGGCAAATCCGCGCAGGGCCATCATTGGGGTCTGCAAAGAGGCGCCGAACTGCCTCTTCGAGCCATTCGCGCTCTCCCGGCAAGAGCGCCACGCTAAAATCCTCGCGCCTTCTCGCGCCCAGGGCGAGCTTCCATTCGCTCTCCCAGGCTGCATTTAATTCGTTGGGTTTTAATCTGAGAATCAACGCGCAGAGGGCACTGCGCTCAGAAACAGAAAGGGGGGAAGGTGGAAGCATGGGGTAACCGTTTGTCTGAGAAATTTAAGCGGGCTTTTGGGCTTGCCCTTCCTATTCTAGACCTCTCAGACCTGACACTCAAGGTCTTGGTATACTGCTTGAAGTTTGAGTCTGTTAAACGCCTGGGAGGCCCTGTGATGCCCATCTTCAAAAAATGTCTACAATCCGTGACGCTTGCGCTGGCCTTGAGTGTGAGTGCGGTGTATGCTAAATCCATGCCCGTTTTTGCCGAAACCAACCCCAATTTAAATTACCAAACTGCGCCCGCACCTTTGGACAAGGTGATGAACGCGCCGTATTTACCGGTCTTTAGTCTCTCACCTGACCGCCAGAATTTTCTCTTGCTGGAAATGCAAACCTGGCCAGATTTAAGTGAATTGGCCGAGCCCGAATTGCGCCTGGCGGGTTTGCGTTTGAATCCCCGCAACTTTTCTCCCAGTCGCAATGGGTCATATCACAGCATTTCCCTGCATGCCATGAATCCAGACAGCCAGAGCGGTCCCACCCTGGGCAAAGGCCGCAAAGTAACGGGTTTGCCCGCCCTGCCGCGCTTGAGCAATTTGATCTGGTCACCCAACGGCAAATTTGTGGCTTTTAGCCACACCCATGCCGAGGGCATTGAGCTCTGGCTCCTGAATATTGCCACAGCAGAAGCCAAACGCCTCAGCACACTCCAACTGAACAAGAGCTATGGCTCGCCCTGTGCCTGGACCCCCGATTCCAGTGCCCTGATCTGCAAAAGCCCCTCTGGGGCACTCAAAAAACCCGCTGAGGCCTATGTGCCAACCGGCCCCGTGATCATGGAAAGCCTGGGCCAAGCAGCGCCGGGTCGGACTTACCAGGATTTGCTCAAATCGCCCCAAGATGAAGCTCTGTTCAGCTATTATCTACACAGCCAAATCTGGCGGGTCGAACTCGATGGTAAGGCCCGCAAAGTGGGTGCACCGGGCCTGATCACGGATTTCTCCCCGTCTCCCAATGGCGATTGGCTGCTGGTGGAACAATTACACGCCCCTTTTTCGTATTTTTTCCCACTCTACCGCTTTCCCCTGCGCAGCGAAGTCTGGAATTTGAACAGCCCCGAAAAACGGCTGGTGGCGGATTTGCCCCTGGCCGACAAAATCCCGATTGCCCGCGACGCGACCCGGATCGGGCGGCGTGAGATCGTCTGGCGTGAAGACACCCCGGCCACCCTCTTTTGGGTTGAGGCCCTCGACCAAGGCAATCCCGAAGTCAAAGCCGAGAAACGCGACCGACTTTGGCAATGGGCCGCGCCGTTTCACCAAGAGCCACAGAAACTGATGGATCTCGATGACCGCTTTTCCAGCGTCTATTGGAAAGACAACCAACTTGCGCTGGTCTATACCTTTTGGTATCTCAAACGCCGCCAAGAGATCTTCCACCTGCAACCCGCCAAAGGCCAAGGCAGCAAGATCCAGACCTTTTCCAGTGAAGATCGCTACGCCCATCCGGGCATGCCGCTTTTGCAGCGCACGCCCGAGGGCCATTGGGTCTTGATGACCGCCGCAGATGGCAAGACCCTCTTTCTCAAAGGGGATGGCGCATCCGCGGAAGGCGACCGCCCGTTTTTGGACAGCTGGAACCCGTTCACCGATTCCCGTGAGCGGCTTTGGCGCTCAGAGGCTCCCCATTATGAACAGGTCGTGCAGGTGCTCGACCCACAAAAGATGCAGGTTTTGACCCGGCGTGAAGGTCCCGAAACCCCTCCCAATTATATCTTGCACGATTTGCCCCTCAAAAAAGAGCGGACGCTGACTAACTTTCCCCACCCTGTGCCCGAATTGGCCAAAGTTCAAAAAGAGCTGATTGAATACACCCGTGCCGATGGGGTCAAACTCAATGCCACATTGTATTTGCCCGCGGGGTATAAAAAAGAACAAGGGCCCTTGCCCACGGTTTTTTGGGCCTATCCGCGCGAATTTAAAAGTGCCGATGCAGCGGGCCAAGTACAGGGTTCGCCCTATACCTTTACCCGGATAATGCCCTCTTCACCGCTGGTCTTTTTGACCCAGGGCTATGCTGTCGTCGATCACCCGGCCATGCCAATCATTGGCGAAGGCGACAAAGAGCCCAACGACACGTATGTCAGCCAATTGGTGGCTTCGGCCCAGGCCGCTGCAGACAAAGTCGTAGAAATGGGCGTGGCCGACCGCAAACGGCTGGCCATTGGTGGGCACTCATACGGCGCTTTTATGACCGCCAATTTGCTCGTTCACAGCGATATCTTCAGAGCCGGGATTGCCCGCAGTGGCGCGTATAACCGCACCCTGACGCCCTTTGGCTTTCAATCCGAGGAGCGCAATTTCTGGCAGGCACCTGAGGTTTACAGTACCATGTCCCCTTTGAATCACGCCGACCGGATCAAAGAGCCGCTGCTCTTGATTCATGGTCAGGCCGACAATAATTCAGGCACCTTGACGATGCAGAGCGAGTATTTTTACCAGGCCCTCAAAGGACTGGGGGCCCCGGTGCGGCTGGTGCTCTTGCCGTATGAGAGCCATGGCTACCAGGCCAAAGAATCCCTGCACCACATGCTCTGGGAGATGGTCCATTGGCTGGATACCCATGTGAAGCAGGCGAAATAGCCTGAGTCAAGCTTAAGCGGGGAGATTTAAGGCAGCCAGACAGGCTGCAATTCCCGCTTGAATTTGGGGGTGGACTTCGGCTTGGTGTGCCCGCAAGGCTTCAATCACAGGCTGGGGATCAGTGTCTGCCCAATTCAAAAGGCTTTCGTAGACCTGGCCCTGCACATCGGGGTCGGGGTCGGCAAAGGTGCTGATCAACACGTTTAAACTCGCTGGGGACTGAATTTCACCCAAAGCCCAAACGGCAGTGCCACGCACGTCTACGATCAGATCTTGCAAGAGGGCCTGCAGGGGCGTGACCGCGGCTTCGGATTTGAGCAAGGCCAGAGCGGTTGCGGCCTGGATGCGCACCTCTGATCCCAAATTATCCAGGGCCTTTAACAGATCGGGAATCGCGCTGGTATCGCCAATTTCGCCCAGGGCCCAGGCCGCCGTGCTGCAAACAGCTGAGGTTTCATCTTTGAGGGCCTGTTGCAACAGAGATACCGCTTCAGCATCTTTCAGCTCGCCCAGGGCCTGTGCTGCCGCGATGCGCACATCGGGATCAGCGTCGCAGATCAGTTCGCGGCAGGTGGGCAGTGCTTCGGCAATTTGAAAGGCCCCAATCGCCCCAGCTGAAGCCGCCCGTTTTTCAGCTGCTTCGGCATTTAAACCTGCCAAAGCCTGGGGGACAATTTCGCGATCATCCAAGAGTACCATGGCATCCATGGCGGCGGCCCAAACCAGGGGGTGGGGATCGTTGAGACGTCCGCGCAGGGCGGGCAGGGCCTGAAGTGCCCCGCGTTCGCCCAAGGCCAAGGCAGCCGCTTCGCGCACACCCGCGTCGCTGTCGTTGAGGGCCTCAATCAAAGGTGCGTCTGCTTCGGGCAGTTCCAGCCGAAACAGGGCATGGATCGCCGCCAAGCGCTGGAATTCATCGGGGTCGCGCAATTGTTTTTTGAGCAGGGCCAGGGATTCGGGAGCCGCCGCGTTCGAAGTGTTTGTCATCGGTGAATTTTCCTTGTTGAGCATTGACCCCATTATACCTGTCAGGGGATGTTTTGCTCTTTTCTTTTGAAGACCCCGGCTTCAGCCGAAAAAAACAGCTGCAGGTATTCTCCCTGCAGGGGTTTCCAAGCCCCGAGGTCAAACATGTCTGCCAGACTTAAATAGTTGGCATTGGGGTCGGGGGGCACAAAGGGCTGTTTTGGCATTTTAAACACTTCAACAGCTTGGCCTGCATGGCTCCAGGTCAGGGGTTTCTGAGGGCTCAACACTTCAGGGTTTTCAACCCCAAGGCGATAAAACCAGACACTGCCTTTGCCAATCACCGTCCCCACGGTTTTTTCCCGGTAATCACCTTCTGTGGGTTGCTCCACCAGCAGCGCGGTTTGTTCGTCGATGCCGATGCCTTTTAACCCCGGCGGAAAACTTTTTTCAGAGCGGGCCCGCGCCAAAAAAGCCAGCAAACGGCCCTGCCGTTTGCGCTCGGAAAAATGACTGTCGGTCAAAATCTGCTGCATCAGCGGCAATTTGAGAAAGTCGTTGCGCAGGGTCAATTCGGGATGAAAGGGATTGTCTAAGACCTGCAAGCTTTGCATGGATTCGCCTTCAGCACTGTAAATCACCTCGCCCAAAATGGCCAAGCCAGCGCTGGTGCCGCCCATCGGGGTTTGTTTTTTTGCCAGTTCTGAAATCGCTGTGTGCACGGGGGTGTCTTTCCAAAAACGGTAATATTCAGACTGGTCGCCACCGGCAAAGAAGAGCGCTTCAGCTTGGCGCAGGCGCTGAATCACCTCGGGGCAATGGGCCTGCTCGCGGCTTTGAATCACCAGCGTGGTGACGGAGTTTAATCCTCCCAGCTCTTTGTAGAGATAGTCGTTATAGCCGTCGGCACCGTCTGAGCGCAAAACGACCAGATCGCCGCCGCCTGAGCGCTGGATCAGCCAGCGGAAAGCGTCATCGACGTCGGTGCCGCCGCCCATCAGCATCAGGCCATAGCGGGTGGGGGTGGAGATATTTGCTTGGCCTGTGTGGTAGGTTTTGGGTGGACAGGGATTGCCGAAAGCAGGAAAGGCAAGTCCTCCCAGCGTGAATGCCAATAAAATTGAACGCATGTTCATGTAAACCCCCTCATATATTCAGCCTCATTATTATACTTCGTCATTTGACACTTCTTCTCTGGACACTTCTCCTATGACCACTTCTTCTATGGCCATTTTAACCGAAATAGGGCCACTTTTCCCCGGTATGAATCTGTTGAATCATTTGCTGAGATTGAGCAGGAACGTCTGTGTGCAGGGGCTTTCGGTGTCCAGGGCAGATCAACTGAATGTCCCGATCCAAGGCATGCAGGATAGCGGCCCGTGCTTGTTGCAAATCTGGGGTCACTGGTCGGGCCATATAACGGAGTTTTTGGCCGATCACTGCCAGGGCATCCCCCGCGAACAGGGCTTTTTCTGCAGGATAATAAAAGGCCAAATGCCCCGGTGTGTGGCCAGGGGTGTGGAGGATTTCAAACTGATTGAGAATCTGATCTCCATCGTTTGCAAACACATTGGCTTCAACGGCATCGGGAATGGCTTCTCCCAAAAGGCCTTTGGCCAGGACAAAGGGCCCCCATTCGGGCAAGACCAGACTTACCCGCCCTCTTAGGCCTTGACGAGCTGTTTGACGTGTTAAATAAGGTGTTTCGCGGGGATGATAATAGACGGGGATATTGTATTTTTGTTGTAAGTATTGGGCCCCTGCCGCATGATCGTTGTGCCAATGGGTCAAGAGCAGGGCCTTTACCGACGAAATCGGTTCGGAAATATACGCCAGACCGGCGAGCATGTCTTGCCCTTTGGAAGCCATGCCTGCGTCAATCAAGACCACACCTTGATCCGTTTTCACCAGATAGGAACAGGTCAGGTAAGAAGGCCTGCGGACACACCAAATGGTTTGAGAGACTTGAAAAATCTGGATGTCCCATTTATGGAATATATCTGAGAAAGGCATGTTTACTTGTGCTTTCAAGTTGTGGATGAGCGTTTAATGTATTTAAACACATTTGGTATTCTTGAATCATAAAATGTAAAATACCTTCATGACCCCTTCACCCTGGATTCGCTCCCCCCGCTGGGACAGCTTTTGGATCCTCTCAGGATTCTGGCTGCCCCTGGTTTTTGTATTGCTTCCGCTGAGCCAAGCCAAGCCTGTGATTCTGGCCCTGACTTTGGGCCTCTGGATTGCCCACCGCCTCTCCAGTGTCTATTTGGCACTCTGTGTGCGCGAGTACAGATCAGTGTTGGCTGCCAAAAAAAGCTATTTTGGGGGCTGGCCGCTCGCCATCTTTGTGCTGCTCATGGGCTATCTCTTTTGCCCGAATACGCTCTTGCCCCTGTCTCAGCTAGAGCGCTTTCTCTTGCTGGCTTTCGCCGATTATTTCTTTTCGCTTTACCACTTTGCCGTCCAGCATTATGGCGTATTGTCGGTGTATCGAAGCCGTCTGCCCCACGGCCAGCGCGATGAAGCTTTGCTCAAATGGGATTTTTGGGCCTGTCTGATGGTTTCGGGGGTCTTTAGCCTGGTTCTGGACTATTTCTATGGCGATTTTAACCTCTTTCGCCTCTTTCAGGGCCCATCGCTGGTGAACAACTCAGCCACGTTGGCCGGGTTCAAAGCCCTACTTTCACTGGGTGTCTTGCTCTTTTGGGGCCTGACCCTGCGCCAGTATTTGCGAAAAAACCAGGGCCGGGGCCGAATTTTGTATTTTTCCAGTCTCTGTGCCATGAGTCTGGTTTCGTTTCAGATCGATCCTTTTTTGTATTTTTCTTTGGTGCAATTGCAACATTGGCTTGTGTCTTTGGGTTTGACCACCTGGATGGCAAGCAACTCACAACCCCAAATTGAAGAGGCCCAAGGCTTTCATCTCTGGTACGCCTTTTGGGGCTGGGTCAATCGCCGGGTCTGGGGGCCACTGTTGGTGCTGGTCACGCTCTCATTGCTTTTAACGCCCATCCTGGAGGCTGATTATTTTATCGTTCACGGTTTGAATTCCGAAGCCCTGATTGTGCAAAGCTTTTTGCCGAATTTTCGCGAATCGCTTTGGTTAACCTTTTTTGGCGGACTGGCTTTTTTCAGTTCGTTTATACATTATCTCTACGACCGAGGGGTGTTTCGTTTTTCGGATTCGATCACGCGCAAAGCAGCCTTGGGCCTGACTTGTGCCAAAGAAAACAGGCAAAAAACCCCGATCAATATGGTATGATCAATTCAAACAATTCAAACCCTTTTTTGGAGCCTTTCATGCAAAGTGTCAACAAACCGGTCATGCGTCATCTGCCTCCCACCCTCTCCGATGCGGATGTCAAAGCCCAATTATGCGGATGTCAAAGCCCAATTAGAACGTGAAACCAAAAATACCGTTACGGCTGCAGAATTGCAGCCCGATCAGCCGCGCTTTACAGCCCAGAACGTCGACAAAAACCAGATGACCAAACTCTACCATGGCCGTTCAACCCCCTTTGCCTTCGTAGACTCTCCCCAAATGGCACAAACCGAACAGATTCAGCACTGCCGCAAAGATGTCGCAACAGTAACGGGCAAAGATGGCTCCGAAGAAAAAAAATGTGTTGGGGGCTTTAGACAAGCGCAAGTAAAAGCAACGAACCTGTCTTGTGTCTACAAAAACGAAGGCGATGGCAAGTTTTACCGCGTCTTGCAAATCTCCAAATTTTTTGAAGCGCCCATGCACAAAGGCGGCACCCCGCAAATGCAGCAAAAAGTGTGTGGGGGCCATGTCTTAACCCCTGAAAACGAAGGGGGTTTTACCACCTGGACACCGCGCCAAACGGACAAAGACGGGAACACCCTTTATCTCAACCCTGCGCACATCATTGAGGTACGGCCCTTGACCCCCGAAGAGAGCGCCAAGCTCAAGCTCAAATAAAAGAAACTCATTGTCGTTCACCCCGAGCAAGATTAATGCTGGATCACAGATAATATACAGTGGTACATTTAATTCAGATAATACCAACATAAGTCCACGCTTGTTTTTTTCAGGCGTAGCTACAATGACAATTAAAATTCAATTTTGAAAGGCTTCAGACCATGGGAGATATGCAGTTAAAAGGCTCAACGGGTATGTTTGGCAAAGAAATTCCCGTTCAGGCTCGCAAGGTAAACGATGGTGTGGAGCCTGCCAAAATCGAAAAAGCCATCCAAAATAATAACCTTGACGAAATTGTCGTCAAAGGCCAAAGTGGTGCCAGCTATATCGTATACGCCGATGAACTCAGCATCAAAAATGGCAGTTTGCCTAAAAAAGGCGCACAGGTAAATTTGCCGATATTACCTGGTGAAGACGGCAAAAATCCCGCAACTGTGACCTTGGTAGACGATGAATTCAATGAAGATTATTCTTTTTTAACGGCGGGTATCGTCGGCGCTTTGCACAATCGCAAGGGTGGCATGGCTGGAGACGATACTGAGATTAATAAGATCGCTCATCTGGTGAACCAATGTGAACCCGCTGATTTGGATTCTATGGAAAATGAAATAAAATGGGCCATCGCTCTCGAAAAAAGCGGCCGTGACCATACGCCTGCAGAACTCAAGAAATACGAAGAAATATTTGAAAAGTTAAATAAACAAGCCAGTAAAAAATAAAAATTAAAGTCATTTGGCTTCGCGTCAATTTGTAAGGTCCCTGAAGTATTTTCAGGGACCTTACTTTTTAGATTGGTTTTTTGAGCTGTTTGCTTCGGTCGTTTAGGGTCTGGGACAGAGCATGTGCCAAACCCTAAACAGCTTGCCGAGGAATCAGGTTTTTTGGACCCCGGAAACCGTATTTAAGGCTCAGAAGCTCTGAGTGCAGTGAGTCTAGGAGAGATTTGAAAGTACATCTTTTTTTCGATTTCGTTGGGCTTATACCCTCTATAAACGGCTTGTTCCAATTGATTCGCCCACTGAATTTCTGATTCGGTTAACTTGGCTGAGTCGCTTGGATTGCATAAATTCACAGTTTCTGAGATATTTTTAATTTTTGTGTCATCGCCTTTGAGCCCGCCGTTTTTATTCATCCACATGCCTATCATACCGGCGGTCAGACCTGAATAATCTTCATTGGACTCGTCATCAACCAATTGGACAGTCAGGGGATTTTGACCATCTTCACCGGGAATCAAAGGCAAAGAGAGTTTTGTGCCGGATTTGGGCAAGCTGCCTTTGGCCATACTTAATTCGTCGGCATAAACCACATAAGAAGCGCCACTTTTGCCTTTGACGACTATTTCATCGAGGTTATTGTCTTGCAGGGCGGCTTTGACTTTTTCTGTGCTTACGCCATCATTGACCTTGCGTACATTGACCGGCGTCTCTTTGCCAAAGAATCCGGTCGAACCTTTTAACTGCATATCTGACATGTCTGAAGGGGCCTTTCTGAGCTGAAAATAGGTACATGATGATTATATTATTCCCCAAAAGTTAAGATTCTTGCGAGATAGACACAGCAGATTCGCTTACAATCTGCCCCAATGGGCCAGATCATCGGTCAAGCAGGAACCTAATCTCGCCCTCAAAATGGTATCGTGAAGGCATGATCGCCCCCGAGCTGCCCCCTTCATCAGAGATCGACGAAACTGAATTATTGGCCTATACATTGCAGGAACTGGGCCTTGAATTCAGCATGCTCGATTTATTGCAGCAGGATCAGCGCAGCCGTTTTGACAAAGGCCTGGCAGCCCTCAAAGGTGTGGCTTATATTGTCGATCTCGCCAACCGCGCTTTACTGATCCAGACCTTTCCCGAAGGGGAAGAAATTGCCAGCTATCCCTTGGCTGCTGGAGGGGGCTGGTTCACAGAGAATGAACCCCTGCACCTCAAAAACGAACCCTGGGGCTCGGCCCTCTGTTATCTCAACCGTGAAAGTGGCCAGATCGAACAGATTAAAAAAGTCCACCATGAAAGTATGTATGGCCTGGTGATCAGCGCAGATACCAGCTTTTTATATACGCCAGATTTTTACCACAGTGAGTTTTTGGCTGAAACCCGGCAGAGCCTGTGTTCGATGGTGCACAAACCCAGCCCGAATCACACAGCTTATGACCTCTACCTCAACGAAGATCGCAGTGTTTTGTGCCTGAGTGATCGGCAGGCGGGCAGCCTCAAGGTCTTTTCGACCTACGACCACACCCTGCTCGGAGAGGTGCAAATTCGCCAGCCGGGAAGCACCAAGGCCTTGAATGTGACCTTCGACTTTTATGAGCCCCGTGCTTTTATTACCGACAACCTCACCCCTGTGCTTTACAGCCTGAATCTCTCGACCCTCGAACTCGAAGAAATGCCCGTGGGCATGCATGGGCAGATTTTTGGCAATGTATTTCGGGCTCCAGATATTCGTTATCTCTGTCTCTTACTGCTTAAACCCGGTGTAACCCTGCAATACCTGAATATCGAAAGCGGCGAATTTGACGAAGAGATTCAACTCAAAGGCCATTTTTTAAGTACCAGCCAGATCGACCCCTGCGACTTAATGGCTTTAAGCCCAGCCCACAATTTGCTCTTTGTCATGACCAGCCACAGCGATCCCACCCCACTGACACCTGGGATTTCGGTGATCGACCCGGATCAGTTTCAACCCGTGCACTTTCAGAGCATACCCCATGCTTTGCGCGATCAAACCAAACCTGTGGCCCTGGTCTTTCCCATACCCAACCCTGTGGTTCACGAACAAAAAACGGGACTGGAATTGCTGATCCGCCAGGGTTTGCTTACAGCTGAAAAATTAGAAGAACTCAAAGCTCAACTCTTGGATGGGGCGATGATCCACGCACCCTTTGAAGAGATCGAAGTGGGGCTGGGAATCGGCCTGGTGCCAGCACTTGCTCCTGTAGAGGCGGAGCATCTGGTACTCGACCCCAAAAAAGCCATTCCCGCGATTTTATTTGTGCTTGGCCAAAAGTTGTACCAGCAAACCGAAATTGACCTACACGCCCACCCAGAAGAAAACGAACGTTTTAAAGAATTGGCTGAAGACTACCGCTCACAATTGGAAAATTACGACTCGGTGGATGTCTTGGTCACTGAGATTTTGGAGCATAAAACCCTCGAAACAGTCTTGACCCGCCAGGACATCCTCAGCCTGATGAGTGAAGTCTCTGAAAAAACCGGCAAATTGATCCGCCCGCCTTATACCTGTCCAGCTTGTAACCAGCCCCTTAAAGGCAGTTGGGACTGCCCCAGCTGTTTTTTTGAGCTGGAGAGCCCAAACCGGGCTGAGCGCAAAAAACGCGCTTCGCTCGACAGCCTGGGGGCCTTGCCACGCTTTCACCTGCTTTTGGCCGACCCCAAACGCCGCCGCCTGCTCATTCTCGACGACCACAAGACCATTGATTGGGAGCTGCGGTCCCACGAAATGAACTGGGAGGGGCACGAGATTCAGTTCTGGTATGCCCTTTGGCTCAACAAACAAAATCTCCTGGTGGTGGATAAACACAACAGCCAGGTCTTTGAATGCAGCCCCATGGGCCATGTGGGTTGGTCGGTCAACCAGGCGATTTCTCCCGAACACCAATTGCTCAACCCGGTCAAAGCCAGCTTTTATACCGAGGCCTACCAAGAGAGCAAAGGCCATTTGGAGCATTTTTTAATTGTCGATCAGGGCCACCACCGGGTGCTGGTGATCAATCGCCAGCAGCAGATTGTCTGGCAATACGGCGTCTTGGGCGAAGCAGGTGCTGAGGCAGGCTATCTCAACAGTCCCTCAGATTTGCAGCAGACGTCTGATGGCAGCTATTTAATTGCAGACACAGGCAATAACCGTGTGATCGAGGTGCGAGAGCAGGAGATCATTCGCAGCTTTGGCTGGAAACAGGGCCTGAATAGTCCCATTTTTGCCATGCGACTGCTCGATCAAGACACGCTGATCGTGGATGCAGGCCATTACAGGGTGGTGGAATTTGATCTCGATGGCGAACAGGTCCGCGAGTGTTTTTATTACACCCACGATATGCCCGAAGAGCTGCGCATGGAGAGCCCCAGCCGGGTCTACCGGCGCGAGAAGCAGAGCCTGGTGCTGATGGACGAAGACAAGGTGATCGAAATCCAGCCACGCCAGCAAAAGCTGATTTGGTCTTCTTTGCTCAAACACCTTTCACGGCGCATGGAAATCCGGCGCGATGCCTTTGACAAGCGCGACAGCTACGTTCAATCGTTTGACCAATACCGCCTACCGACCCTGGAAGAACTCTTTGATCGCCTGCGCGAGACCAATCGCCTGCAAACCTCCAGTGGGATTGCCGAAAAGATTATGGAATTGTTTCAGACCCTGCTCGAAGCCCGGCGCGAGAGCGACAGTCAGCGGGAACGTTCAGCCCAAGTCAAACATATTAACGACGCCCCCCTGGTCGATGTCTCAATTTATGTGATCGATCGCGTCAACCACCAGATCGTGCGCATGGACCACGCAGGTCAAGATCATTGGCATTTTGGCACCGAACCCAGCCACAAATTGCAGCGGCCGGGCCATATTTACGAAACCGCCAACAGCCTGCTGATTGCAGATACCCACCACAACTTGGTTTTGGAAGTCTCGTTGGTGGGCCAAGATGTGATCCAGATCTTTGGTGAAAAACCCGGCACACTCTTTCGCCCCCGCAGCGCCTTTCGCACCCTTCAAGGTACGACCCTGGTGGCCGATCAGGGCCACAAGCGCTTGGTGGAATTTGACAAACAGGGAGAGATCATCTGGGAATACCACAAACACCGCGAGATATCTTACCCCTATTACGCCGAAGCCCTGGGACACGGCACCATTCTCTATGTCGATCAGGGCCTGCACATGGTCAAAGAAATCACCCGCGCCGGTGAGCTGATCTGGTCTTATGGCCAGCCCAGCCGGATTGGCACCGAAGAAAACCAGCTCACCAGCCCGGAATTTGCCACCCGCTTGCACTCCGGGGCGATTTTGATTGCAGATACCGGCAATCACAGGGTGATTGAGGTCTCTCCCAAGCGCAAGATTCTCTGGGAGTTTTCCAGCCACAAGAAATACCAATTGCACAGGCCCATCGCCTGCCAGCGCATGAGCAATGGCAATACCCTGATTGTCTACAACAATTCCCGCAGCATGTTGGAGGTCAATCGCGAGGGGGAAGCCTGCTGGTATTTTGAATTGGGTGTGGAGCCCATGATTCACTTTGCCTGATACCCCAGAAGCGCTTCAAATGTGCTGACCTGACAGCCCAGGAGCTTCAAAAGGTGACCAGCCACCCGTTGACTCGGATCTGGGATTTGCTGAGCTTTTAAGCTTGATCGTTGAGGCGATTAAGTTTTAAAGCTTAAAGTTTAAACCCTGAAGTCTGAGCCTTAAAGTCTAAACTTTTAACCGCAAGGCCAATGTGCTACCACTGCACCACACCCCCCCGTGTAAACAGGGGCAAGCGGAATCGAACCGGCTGTCGTTGGCCTGAAAATTTCTGGTCTTGATTGAATTTCGTCAGACCAGCACTTGGGCATTATCTGCAAAGGCCGCGTTTTTGTCAAATGCGGAATTTAAGCGGGTAATTCTATTTCGGTGCGGGCATTGGACTCGGTCAAGGCAATATCTACCTCAGCTTCGAAGGCATCGATCTTGGCTTCAAGTTCAAACAAGGTGGCTTTGAGGTTGAGAGGGTCGATTAAGCTGGCCAGGTTGTTTTCTTTAAAGGGCAAAGCCAAGGTATCGTGGTCTTCGCTTTTGAGTTCGTGTTCGGGCTTGGCATACGTGGCTTGCAGCAATTGAAAGAGCTGGCGCATGACCTTTTGGTTGTGCTCTTCCAATTGGGTTTGTTTGAGCGTAAATTTTTTCCAAAGTTCGTTTTTGAGTTCTTTTTCGAGGGTGATCGAGGCCTTGCGTTCAATCGCTTCCGCCACACTCATTTTTTCGCCCGCAATTTCGACCTGTGTCTTGGCATTGGAGAGCACTATCGCATTTTTGATCACGCGGCGGCGGGCAATCAGGTCTTTGACCTGCTGAAAGCCCGAGCGGGCAGATTTTTCAAAGTCCTGGCGGTTTTGAATGCTGCTTTCGGGGTTTTTGCCGATCATCAGCCCCAGGGGCTCAAGTTGGTCGATGCCTTTTTGGATGCGCTTGTCGAGGGTTTTGAGTTCGACCAGGGCACGGGAGATGGATATTTTGCTCATGAGACTGACTCCGCTTAGTTAAATTTAATATAGCTTACCCCAGACGCAGGGCTTTTTCTAGACCCGCTCACAGAGCGAAGTCGAAGTGAGCAAAGAGGGTGCTGTGCTACAATAAAACCTGAATCCAGACAAAGGACAGCCCTGTTTCGATGAGCCTGCCAAGATGAGCCAAAAAGTCTATAGCCGCCAGATCAAAATGCCCCGCCCGATGCACAGGGCTGTGACGGCAGAAGATATTAAAAGCGCGGCCCAAAAAGATCTGCAACCTGGCGAACAGTTGATTCGCGTGGCTTTTGTGGGCATGGAAGGTGATTATCTAATAATTGAAGCGGGGTTCAGTGGGGGCAAAGGCCCCGAGCCAACTGAAACCGCCCCTGACAGCGCCTCAACAACCCCATCAGCCACCCAATCTGGGCAGGTGAGCAAAACCCTGCCACCGGCTTCTGGGGGCTTTAAAGCAGGCCAGATTCGCAGCATTGGCCCGCGTCCGCCCAAGCCACAGGGGTGATTCTAATGGCACATCTGCACAATAGCTGATTGCAGCGAAGCCCCAAATTTGGCGTAGATAGTCACAAATCCAGCCCCGATCAAAAGGCTGGAGCTGAATTTCCGGCTGGTGGGCGTCAGGCGTTGCAAAAGGCCCGCCAAAAGGGCGGGAGCCAGGCTCAGAATCGGCAGGGTGCCGAGCCAAAAGGCAGTTAAAAACAGCGCGCCCAGCCAAATATTTTGGGTGGCCACAGCGCCGAGAATAAACATATACAGCCAGCCACAGGGCAAGAGCACCGAGCTGAGGCCAATTGTCAGACCTGAAAGAGCGCCTCTTTTTTGCAAGGCCGAACCCATTAACTTTTGAGCCAGACTTTGCAGCGGGCCAGGCAGATTCAGGTGAAAGCTTTGCTCACGCCAGACTTTGACGCCGAGCCAGATAAACATCCCGGCCAGCCAGAGGGCGGCAAACCCGGCGATCAGCGGGCGCTGCTGGGCCAAGAGCTGACCACCGGCCAAACCAGCCAAAGCCCCCAGACTCAAATAGCCCAACAACCGGCCGAGGTGGTATGAGGCCACCCCGGCCGGTGTGGGTTTGATCACCGAGACAATCGCCCCACACATGCCCAGGCAGTGCATGCTGCCGAACAAACTGGCCAGGAACACCAGCAGCGGGATCAAGGTCCAACTGGAGAGGTGTCCGAGGTGCTCAGGATGCTCAATAAGGGCCAGCAAGGGGAATCTCCTGGGTGACAATGCGCTGCCATTTGCCATCTTCGGCTTTTTTCACCATTTCGAGCACCAAGCGCAGACTGCCTTGTTTGATTGTGGATTTGTGAAATTCAACCAAAAAGGGGTTTTTGATCTCTTGCCCGGCTTTGACTTTGAGCTTGCCAGTTGGGATAATCAGTTTCACTTTATTGCGCAGGGCCGGATCAGCCACCCGTATTTCAATCGAAGCGTCTTCGAAAGTGTAATTGGATGAGACCAAGAAAAATTGGTTGGCCACCATCGGATCAGGTTTATTCGGCTCCAAAACAGTAAAGGGCACATTTTTGGCGTTAAATGCCGTGGTTTTAACGGGATCGCGGGAAACCAAAACATAGGTCAAACCAGTCAAAATACCCATCAAGACCACCGACAAGATCAAGACACGCGCGCGGATGGTCTTGGGTTTGCGGCCCCCGAGATCTTCGAGGGTGGTATAGCTGATCAGACCGGGTTCTTTGTGCTGATTCAACATAACTTCATCACAGGCGTCGATACAGGCCGTACACGCCACACATTCCATCTGCACACCCCGGCGAATATCCACCCCTGTGGGACAGACCTGCACACAGCGGTAGCAGCTGATACAATCGCCCTGTTCGGCTTTGGGCACGTCAGGTCCGCGCCGGGGCTCACCGCGTTTTTCGTCATAGATTACTGCCAAAGAGTGCTCGTCCATCAAAACCGACTGAAAGCGGCCATAAGGGCACATAATAATGCAGAACTGTTCACGGAACCAGCCAAAAGAGAAGAGCAATACAGCGGTGGTAAAGGCCATCACAGCAAAAGCGGTGGGATGTTCTGAGGGAGAGTGGCGCACCCAATGGCCCAGTTCTTCGACACCAATGAAATAGGCCAAAAAGCTGTGGGTAATGATCAGGGTGACCACCAAAAAGGCTCCCCATTTGGCGCTTTTGATCGCTATTTTCTGGAGTGAAAAGGGCGATTGATCCAAGCGCTTGCGCTGCACGGCATTGCCTTCAATCCAGCGCTCAATTTGGCGATAGACAAATTCAACAAAGACCGTTTCCGGACACCCCCAGCCACACCAGAGGCGTCCTTTCACGGCGGTCAAGAGCGAAATGCCAATCAGGACCGCCCCAAAGACAAAGACCAACATTGGCGCATCATGGGCCCAAAATGCCAATCCGAAAATCACGAATCGGCGATGGGCAATATCCAGCAGAATCGATTGGTAGCCATTGATCTTGATCCAGGGCAGGATCAAAAACAACGCCACCAGGAGCGAATGCACCACACGGCGACGCGCATGGTATTTTCCTTCAACGTCTGCCGGATAGAGTTGCACCCGTTTACCACGCTCGTCGGTTGTAGCCAGTCTGTCTTGGGGCAATTCCTGAATTTTCATAACCTTAGTATTTCACTCCTTGAGGAGCCTTGGGATTCGTGGCTTTGCTGCCTTTGAGTGAGACAATATATGCGGTCAGCTTAAAATTGTCCCCTTCAGAGAGCACGGGTCCCCAGGCTGGCATGCCTTTTGCGGTCACGCCTTCTTTGATCACCTTGTAAATGGCCATGGGTTTGCCATCGCCATTGATCCAGTGATCATCGGTCAGGTTGGGGCCAATTAAGCCCCCTCCATCGGGGCCGTGGCAACTGGCGCAGGTGGTTGTGTATTTGTCCTTGGCTGCGGCCAATGCTGCGGCATCTTTGCTGGCTTTGAGCAGGGCTTCATCGCTGATCGAGGCCATTTGCTGTGCAGCTTTGGCTTGATCAGCGGCCTGAACCGCGGCCCACTCTTTTTCATAACTGGCCTGAACCAGATGGCCGTCGCCGACAATCTGGTGCCAGGTGAAATAAAAGGCGGCAAAGACAATGGTGATATAAAAGGTGCCCAACCACCAGCCAGGCAGGGGGTTGTCCAACTCGCGTATCCCATCATATTCATGATTGAGCATGGGATCCTGGGTCAATGGATCGCGCTCTAATTTATCGTGATCATGACTCATTTTAGGTGTCCTCCTGCAAAGGCAATGCGGCCAGATGGTCGTAGAAAGGCTTGCGGGAGCGCTGGAAAACCCAGAATAACATTCCCACAAACACAGTCAAGAAGATGATCAGGCCGAGATTACTCAGATCAGGCATATTGTAATAAGCCAGTACTTGTGATTTCATTTGGCAGATGCAACCTCCACTTGTGCGGTTTTGCCCAGACGTTGCAGATAGGCAATCATGGCCACAATCTCTTTGTCTTGGACATCAGCGGCTTTGACGCCGACTTCTTTGGCCAGATTGGCTGCAATACCAGCAGCTTGGATCTTGGCATTTTTCTCAGCGTCTTTGACCTGTTCATCGGTATAAGGCACGCCGAGTTTTTTCATGACGCCCAGTTTGGCAGACATGCTGGCATAATCAGCGGCATTTTCAGCCATCCAACCATAATTGGGCATGATCGACTGCTGCACGATATCGCGCGGGTTAATCATGTGGCGGTAATGCCAGCTGTCGGGATATTTACCACCGACACGGGCCAAGTCAGGGCCTGCCCGGCGAGAACCCCATTGAAAAGGCCGATCGTACATCGACTCTTCGAGGGTGCTGGGTTTGCCAT
>JBIKWL010000242.1:0-5447 GCA_044356335.1 Candidatus Sericytochromatia bacterium | reverse complement strand
ATTGTTTTAAGGCCCCCAAGCTCAAAATATACATGAGGGTTCCTTGCGATGACTCCAATTCTTTGGTGCGCTGAAAGTCTTGGAGCGCAGAGGCAAACGCTCCTTTTCGGAAGGCGATATTTCCTCGGGTGTTTAAGGCAGGAATGAGATTGGGATCTTTGTCCAATTCAGCCTGCGCGATTTTTAAGGCCAGATCCTTTTGTCCCAAATGGCTCAATAAATACAATTTATACTCCAAAGCATCTTCATATTCTGGGTCTAATTTTAAAACCAGAGAAATATCTTCCAGTGCTTCGGTAAATTTTCTCAGCTGGGTTAACGCTTTTGCCCGCCCCATCAAAGAATCGGGATGTTGGGGGTGCTCTTTTAAGAACATTGTGTAATCCAAGGCCTGTTCAGCAAATTTGCCCACCAAACCATAGCTAAAAGCGCGGCCAAACAGGCTTCTTTGATCTTTTGGATTGCGTTTGAGCGCTTCACTAAAATCGTGAATCATGGGAGAGAGTTCTTTTTGCATGTGTTCGAGAGAGAGAAGCATTGTGTCTACGCTATTGGGATTTGACAGTAAAAGAAAACGGGTATAGCCCCGGTCTGACCAGGGTTCAAAAGGGGCGGAATCTAAAGCGATGGCTTTGTCCAAAAGTGGTAAGGCCTTCTCTGGCTCACCGAATAGATTGTGGTTTTTGCCAAAACGCGCATAGATGCTGGCCACTTGTGGGGCCAGGGCCAGGGCCTGGTTAAAATCTGCTTCAAATTGAAAGTTCTTTCTGAGGGCCGCATAAAGGGTGCCCCGAGCCAGATAAAGCTCATGTTCTTTTGGGTATTTTTTTAAAGCTTGGGTATATGTTTCAATGGCCTTATTCAATCTGCCTTGCTGGGTATATTCCAGGCCAGTTAACATCAGCGCAGCCAGGGAATCCGATTGAGCCCTGATTTTCTTGGCTGCCAAGGCATCCGCCTGCGCCTCCTTTTTTTTACCTGCCAATTGGTAGCTCATCGCTCGGGCCATCAGCAAGTCAAAATTCTGGGGTTGCAGTTTGAGGGCCTCACTTAAGTCTTGGCTGGCATGGGTATAGTCACGTTTTTGGATATAAAGTTGGGCCCGGCGCTGCCAGAGGCGGTACTCTTTGGGAAAGGTTTTGAGTGCCTGATGGCAGGCCTGGAACTGTTCTGCCGGTTTGTGTGGCTCTGTGCTGAGACAGATCGAACGGGCCTCTTGGGCAGAGCGGGCCTGGGCGGGCAATGCGATGGAAAACCCCAGAATGATGAGCAACAGATAGGTGGGCTGTTTGAGAGTGCTTTTATACTGCCAGATCATTGAGCCTTGGCAAACGTGGGGTGATTTCTTCAAGTATCTCTAAGACAAGTTTATCTGTGAGGTACGGTGCGAAGAGCCGATCCCAAAATTCTTGACTAAATTGGCCTTGAGAAGATGAAAGATCCATATCCGGCGCAAAATGTAACAGCAGATCGTGATCCCAAGGCACGGCGGGATTCTTCATAAGTCCATCCCAGGCCCATTTGTCTTTGTATTTTTCTAAAAATTCTGGGGACCAATGAGTCGCGGTATTTTCGCAGATACGCTGATTTAAAGTGATGGCATCTTCTCTGCGCTGTATAAAAGTATCAATTAATGTTTCAGTCCATGGAATCGCTTGATTATAGGGTAGGTATCGCATATCCCACTGATTGAGATATTGCAAGATGAAATCTTCTGACCAAGGAATACCAGGATGGGGATTGCCTGAAAGTAGGCCAAAATGGATTTTATCTGCGTGTTGTGAGATGAAGTCTTCAGACCAGGGAAAGAAAGGGTTTGCACATGCACTTATTTGTGCCCAATTCAGGCGATCCATGTACTTTTGAAGCAAGCCCTGATCCCAGCGAATATGGGGATTATTGTGAACTTCACTCCACTTAATATGCTGCTCATTCTCTATAAATAGTTTGGGGTCGGCGATCAAAGAACCGTAATAGGTGTAATGGGGCCAAAAAATAGCCCTTTCATGTTTTCGATACATCTTTTCGGTCCAGATAATATTGCGATTTTCTGCCAACCCATTCCAATACCAACGATCTTCAAAGGGCAGAATTTCGTCTTCTGACCAAGCTAAACCCAGGTATTTGCTCAAAGTTCCCCAGTCAAGTTTATCTTGGTACTGTTCCAGTAAGGCTGGGGTCCACTGCACCTTTTCATTTGAACACAAGGCTCTCCAAGCGGGATACTCCACAACTTCATCGTCTTCGTTCCAATCTGTGTAGGTATTAAACACAGGAGCCCACAGATGAATGGTTGTTGCATCCCAAACCCAATAGTCATAGGTTGGAAAACCATTGAGCAGGTAATATTCTGGATGTTTTTCATACAGTTCTGGAATCCACCATCGGCAACATCCATAAGCATCTTCTTCTTGATCAGGTAAATAGTCAAAACCCATTTTATCTTTGTATTTGAGAAAATGTTGCATATCCCAAATAATATTTTGATTTCTAGACACTATTTCGAAATCTACCCAAGGAAAGAAGAGATCCAAATTTTCCATCTTTAAGGCATAGAAACGCAATAGAGACAGGAAAAAACGCTCTGGACAAAGTTCAATAAATTGGAGTAATTTTTTTAAATTGTTTACATATTTCATCACTGGCCACACGATAAAATTTCTGGAACAACGTCTTGCAATCTTATGAGATTTCTTTCTGGATTAAAAGGAATGATTTTCATTTTAAGCCTGTTGCAACAGGTGGTCAATTTCGGTCTCATCCAATAAACCGGTGGCTCCATGCAAAAAAAGAGGACCGGTCCAAGTCATTTCGTCAAAATAGCAATCCCAAAGGGAAATCAATTCTTCGTTGCGGGGGAGCTTGGGGTTTTTTAAGACTGTGTTTTTAGACATGCGATCCAGGTATTTGATTAAAACGGGCATGTCCCAATCAATTCCCCAATTTTGACTCAACACTTCCCAATCCCAGTACTTCGAAAAACGCTCAATGCCTTGCATTGACCAGCTCTTGAACTCTCTTGCTTCACTCCCTTTTGCTTGATGAATCGAACATTTTAGACTCAGTCTTTTCCAATCCCAAAGGGTTTCAAATTGGCTTATAAAGGCGTCATCAAAGGGCAAGGTCATGTTTGCACTTAAGTCAGAAAAAGATAAATGAGAGGCAAAGTCTGCTATCAGGTTGGGAGCCCTGTTTAACAAATCTTTCAAATTGCCTGAACGTGAAAAATGAAACCAAAAATCCACCCGTTTGTTGTTGTGAATGGTTTTGTCGGTCAGAAATGAATACACTTGGTCAAAATTTAAGTTTTTGCAATGTTCATTGAATAACAGTCCTTCAAAGGAGACATGCTTTTCAAAATAAGTTCGGATTTCTGGTGAGTGCATCAAAGGCGATGAGCTGGAAATGTACCTCCAATTTAATTCTGTTTGATACCTATCAAGCAATTCGAATTGAGAATGAAAGGCTGGATTCATACTTAAAGCATCTTTCATCCAGTAGGAATCAAATTGTTCTAGCAATGAAAGAGAGAAAACAATACCTGCATTGCTGCTTAAAGCATCCCAATCCCAATCGTGTAAAAATTGTGAAATCAGGCTCTCTGTGAAGGGGATTGCTTCATTGAAACTGAGATCTACCCAATACCAACGATCTTTGTACTTCTCTATCAATGGGGCATTCCAGGCCACACAAGAATTACGGCTGAAATGGTAAAAATCGGGTGTGGTGGGATTAAACAGAATATACAAATCTTCGGAGCAAGGCAAATGAGCCGGATCCGGGTCATCTGGAAGGTGAAAAATACGATTTGTTTTTTGCTTAGACCTTAAATAGCTGATTTGTGCTGCCAAAAATTCAAAATCCCAGTGAATCTTTTCATTGGCCAATAACAAATCCCAATTGAAGACATCACGGTATTTTTCAATTAAAGACTTAGAAAGTGGGTAGCTTAAAGTGATATCTTCAATCACAGGCAGGTGTGTTTGATATTTTTTAATAAAATGTTGAAATTTCATGTTATTTGTATTTTCAATCATTCATGGTATGCGTTTGGCTGGTTTATCAGCTGAATATATTGTAGCGGCTGTGGAGGCTCCTTGATATTTGGCTTTTGATGGTACTTGCGACATAGCCAAAGCCTTGCAATTGAGCCAGGTTGAAATGGCCTATGAGTGGGTGCGGCTTTAAGGGGCTTTGGAATTTTGTAGAATCTGTTCAATCTCATCAGGCTCCAATAGTCTTGTGGCTCCGCCAAAAGAGAGTGCATTTCCCCATTCTAACTGGTCAAAGTAGCGATCCCAGACACCGAGTAAGTCCTCTGAGACCTGTAAATTGGGGTGTTTCAGAATATAATGTTGGGGGTTTATGCCTAAATCAGTGCTGCCTTTGGGAATACGATCTAAATATTTCAAAACCACAGGCAATTTCCATTGAATATAACCATTCACAGCCAATTGGTTCCAGTCCCAGTGTTCGGCAAATCTTTCTATAAATTCCATGGGCCAACCTGTATGGGTTTTTGTAAAGGAATCGAAAAAATGTAAACCACTGAGCTTTTTCCAACTCCAGTTCTCCTGGTATTTTTCAAAGAAATGGATTTCCAAAGGCAAATATGGATTGGCACTGAGATGGCAAAAACTCACCTGGGCCTCAAAATCCTCAAGCAAAAGAGGGGCTATTTTCAATAGATCTCGAATAGGTGCATATCGCCAGAAAGTGCTCCAATCTCCACCGAGAGGAGAATCCATTTTGGTGGAAAGGGTTTCGTAGAGATATGATTGATTCAATGTGTGAATATACTTATTCGCTATAAAATCTTGAGGTTGAATCAGAGCTTGAAAGCGGGAGAAATTTTCAATCGTATCAAGTACAGGAGAAAAAAGGCTCACAGCACTCCATTTAAGTTCAGCCTGATAATGCCCGATCAATTCAACCTGTTTAAGAAAGCATGGATTACTGCTCAACTCCCAAAAGTCCCATTTGTCTTTGAATGCTTCCATAAGAGTTAGTTCAAAAGGGACACCTTCATTAGTGCTGAGATAGTACCAGTCCCATTGCTCGGAAAATTGGGCCAAGAGTTCTCTTGTAAAGGGAATGGATTCGTTCATGCTTAACTTTTCCCAATTCCACTGGTTCCCGTATTTTGCAATCAATTCAGCGGACCAAGTAATATACGGGTTTTCGCTGAAATGCCAAAAGTCGATGTTTCCTTTGGATGAAACCAAGAGCACATACATCCTCTCTGACCAGGGTAAGTGAGCGATATCTTTGTCTACCGAAGCAAAAATACTTTGAATCCTGGGTTTGGGATGCAATGCCTGAAACTGTTGCTCAAAAAACTCAATGTCTGACCTTCACCTAAAAAAGTGGACACCTGAGAAGAGAGGTTTACACTTAAAACAGAAGGTAAAGAAAACATGGCAAATAAAAAATATAGTAAAGAATTT
>JBIKWL010000241.1:0-5495 GCA_044356335.1 Candidatus Sericytochromatia bacterium | reverse complement strand
CGCAAAGAGCGTAAGATTTCGGCCAGATAATCCACGACAAAGCCATAGCCTTCTGAGAACATTTCCCCACGAATAATATCTACTTCCCAGCCGGGGATATAGAAGTGGAGACGATCCAGAAAGGCTGAATCGTAAAATTTATCGGGCAGATCATCGAAGAGGTCGGCGTGTTTGAGCATATAAGGCAAATTGTGTTGGGTATTGCCGACAAAGACCATCGAGGCCTCGGCTCCCAGGGTTTCGACCCCACGGGAAAAAGATTTATTGGCCATGTAGTTTTTCATAATGTCTACCAAGGCTTTGTCTACCCGCTTTTGTTTGCCTGCAAACTCATCAAAGGCCACCAGATCCCAATAGCCGACCAGCCCCAATTTGCCCGAAGAATTATTCACAAATAATTTGGGCACCGACACCTCTCCCCCCGAGATTAAAATACCGTGGGGCGAAAATTCAGAAAAAATATGGGATTTGCCTGTGCCTTTGGGGCCCAACTCGATCAGATTGTAATTGCGTTCGCAAAAGGGAATCAGGCGAATCAATTGGGTGAGCTTGCTGCGCTTGCCAAATTTATCGGGATTAAAGCCCATGCTCTGAACCAATAGATCGATCCACTCATCGGTCGAAAAGGCTTTGCGGGCCTCTAAAAAGGCCTCGTTATCGACATGGGCAATCTGAATGGGCTTAAGCGAGGTTAAAATCCAGGGAGACTGGGCTTTGTCTTCGGAGAAATCATATTCCAAATCGGCAATACACCAGACCCCCGACACCAGCAGCTTGGGATGGGCCTTGACCGTATTGGTGTCGATCAGGATTTTTTTGATGCCCAGATTGGAGAACTCAGCTTCGTAGACATCGCTCTTGTCGTTGAGCGAGACACTGACCTTGTCGATGACTTTGTGGCGGCCTTTTTCGCGAATGGTGGAGCGCACCAAACCGGCTTCGTTGCGGTGTACATAGTGCTTGCGCAGAATTTCTTTGACCGATTCAATGCCGGTCTGAATCGAGGCTTCGTCGTAAGTGGCGCAGTATTGGCCCAAAAGATATTCCAAGACATAACTGGGCACAATCGCGTTGCCTTTGACCACTTTGACCAGGTCTTTGCGCACTACCAAACCGGGGAAGAATTGGTTGATTTTCTGATCACGTTCGTGCATAAAGTGTCCCCTTAAAGATCAAAATCATTGGTAAAACTGCGGCGCATCGTATAGCGAATCGATTTGTATTCTCTAAAATGGGTGGTATCTGCGACCTGTTCATCGAGGCGCAAAACCACCTCTTGACCATTGGTCGCATCGGCACTGCGGGTCATGACAAATCGCACTTGCACTTCGCGCTCTCGGCTGTTTTCTGCGCTGAGATCAAAATACAATTCGTGTAAATCTGAGATCAGTTCGCCTTGCTGGGTATAAATACCCGCTCGCAAGTGACGGCCCTGACACTTGGGGGTGACGGGTTCCAATTGGTAAAAGACCACGGCCAATTGGCCTGAGGTAATAATGCTGCTGGCCCCCCGGATAATTTCGACCTCGACCTGAGAGGTGTCACTCTGGCGTTTTTTGCGAATGCGAATGACAGGCACCAAAATTTCTTGCAAAGCCGCTCCACCGTGCACAAACCGGCTGCCCGATCCCTTGACCCGCAAACGGTTGATCGACTTGGGCAAACAAACAGATAATTCTCCCTGCAAGCCCAATTGGGCCGCCGAAAAATGGTGAACCCCAACATGGGGCTCTAAATTTTTGCCAATCACATAACGGCGGCTTGAAAGCAGGCTTTGGCCTTTGACATCGCGGCTTAAAAAATCGCTTTGCTCTAGGGGGCGATGCTGGTAAATAAAGCCATGGTCTGCTGTAATCAAGAGATTGCTGGCATTGGCCCCTGTGAGTTTTTTGACCAAACGCACCAATTCTTGCAGGGTTTGCTCTGCGGCTTCAAAGGCCTGACCTTCGGACTGGATTTTGTCGCCGGTGTGGTCAATGCGATTGTGGTAAATATACAGCACATCATGGGCCTTGAGCAGTTCACGGCTCGCTTCTTTGGAGAGTTCGAGCAGATTCTCGGCTTGAATGGCCGTAAAGCTGGGGGATGCTTTTTTTAGAATTTTGATGCGGTTCTCTGTGCCCTGTGAAGATTGCCCATCGACCAGCACCACTGCCGTTTCGTTATTTTCGACCAAACTGAGCTGCTTGTGGGGCAAAAGGGCAGCCATGCCCAATTGGGTATGGCTGGGCAAAAGCGTCAAGGCAGCTTCTAATTTGGCTTCGTAGCGATCTTCACTGCGAATCAGGCCCGCGCATTCTTCGCCAATCTCGTAACGCAGGGCATCGGAAATAATCACACAGACCTTTTTGTCTTTTTCGATAAAGGGGCGCCCCCATTTTTTATAAAACTCGCTCTGGAGCGGAATTTTTTCACTTTTCCAGGTCTCAAGCTGATCCACATACCCTTGCCAGAGATTGTTGAGCTTTAAGAGGAAGCCATTGGTATAGACATTTTCGACCTTTTCAGCCAACTCAGCCAAGAGGGAGACTTGCCCCGAAGCCCGCAGATGATAAATAAACTTGCGGTAATACTGGTCTACCTTGTAACCACTTTGAAGATAACGCTGCAAGCCATCTTCAAACGATTCTGGTAGGAATAAGCCGTCGTCCATGGTTTGCAGCATTTGCGCGGCATAATCGAGGGCCAAATACAGATCGGCAAAGTCTGAGTACCAATGGCCCAAACGGCGCTGGCGCAGCCATTGGGAGAGGTCTTGGCTGGATTGGGTGCGCAAAACAATTTCTTGCACCAGACTGGCAATGATTTTTTGATCGATCAGACGAAAATAATCCAACTCGATTAAATCACGAAAATTGCGCTGGTTGAGGTCGGCTTCGAGCGCTAAAATCTCGGCCATCTCAGTGGATAGGGTTTCAAAACTGGCTTGGTAGAGGCGGCTGTCTTTCCAGCGCTTGAAAAAAACCAGGGCATCGTTGTTGAGCCGGTCTTGTGCACCCGTTTTTTGCTCAGCGAACCCATCCAAATGGCCAAAATAGGCCTCTTTAAACAGACGAATCACAAAGTCTTGAATACTGGGGGCCGAAGAGGTGTAGGCAAACTGCCTTTCCATCTGCTGCCAGAAAAAGGGTTCCAAACCACAGCGGTTGAGCAGTTTCATTTTTTCGGGGTTGTTTTGGGCCTGGGCTTCGAGCAGGCTTTCCAAGAGGGCATCCAAGCGGGGCTCGGCTCCCAAACAGACCGCCATGAGTTTGAAGCGAATTTGCATCGCATTATCTTGGGGGGTTAAACGCTTTTGCAGGCTTTCGGTGCGTTTACTGGCATTAAAAAACTCCAGATGGGCACGAATCAAATCGGCAAATTCTGGCCCGAGACCCAAGGTGTTGAGCAGCCGTGAAACCTGATCGGTGCGGAATTCGACCTGGGCCAATTGCAGATCCAATAGCCAATTGTCTAAATCTGCCGGAGCAGGCCCCGCCTGATAAAGCAAAAATGGGGTTTTGGGTTCTTGGCGCAGAATGCGGTATTTGAGGGCAAACTGGTTGTTCTGGATTTCTAATTTGACCACATCGGGCCAGGAGAGGGCCTCAAAGTCTGCGCGAAACTCCTGCTGGGCATCGTACCAAAAGACCAGCCGGTGTTTTTGAAAGAGGGCCGAAATGGCCTGCTGCAAATCTTGGCTCATGCGGTCCAAGCCTGATAGAAGATATTCAGCTGCACATTGCAACTGAGCTGCAAATCCCGTGCCCTGCGATAGTGGGTCAAGCTCAAAGTCTTGAGTTTCATCATTTAGTCTTCCTTTGCTTCCAGGCCAGGAATCTTTTTGAGGGACTCGCCAAATTTCAGGTAATTGACTTTGACGCCTTCATCTAAATCAATCTCGATTTTTTGGGCAGCCCGATTGTAGAGCACCTCGTACTCATATTGTTGCAAATCGCTCAATATTTTTTTGAACTTTTCGGCATTTTTAAAGGCTTTGCTCTTATCTGCTTTGCTGACTGCTTCGTTGATTTGCATCCGCTCTTCATGCTCTAATTGGGCGTTGACTTTTTTGATCAATTCACGTAAATAATCGTTGAGTACCACGCTGACTGTATCGGGCCGGTAGCGGTGCATATAAATAAGGGCATTAAAACTGCCTTTGGGGCTGCTAAAGAGCCAGTAAATCGGTCGCTTTTTGTAGCGTTTGAGGTGGTCGGCATAAAAATCTTTGAGAAAATAGTCGCGCAGATTTTGGGGTTTGCCTTTTTTGCCCAGGGCCGCTTCGATATAGGCGCGGTTGGTGGCAAACTGTTCTTCGCCAAAGGTCAGCTTTAAAAAGCGGTCAAAGCGATCGGCGATATCGTCGGTGAACCAGTCGCCATCGAGAATGGGTATCACGTTGTCTTTGTCGGGGGCAAAACGCGGCTCGGGAATCCGCTGAAGATAGTCTTCGAGCCCTTCGCCCTGATTGGCCAGAATTAGCCCTGGCTGGTCAAGCGAATAGCGACCGAACATGCAGCCCACCGCATACGATATAAACTCCCGCATCGTATCGGCTTTGAGTTGCTCTTCTAATTCATCGCTGCTGCGCTGGCCACCATAGCGGTAAGCAGGGTTGCAGGTGAGGGTGATTTCTTCGAGGGGGACATCGGGCTTCAATTCGTCTTGCAGGCCATAGGCTTCGATAAAGATGGAGTTGTTCTCTTCTTCGAGGCGCAGCATCTCATCGGTGGTTTCTTTCCAGTGTTGGCGGAGTTGGTTATAGGTTGACTCTATAGACTGAGCGTGGAATTGGGGATTTAAGAGGGGCAGGGAGGTGAAGTCCCAGGAGGTTTCGTAAGAGTCCCAGTCTGATTTGCTTTTTTCAATACAATCATTAGCTATTTGATTAATTCTAAAATCCTTTAGGAAATTTTCTGAAAGAGGGAGTTTTGCAATGTCACCAATTTGGTAATTTAAAGTTGGATTGATAATTTTTAGAGATTCAGACACAATCTTTGTATTTAAAAAGGCTACTAAATTTTGGGGAAAACCTGTATTTACAAACGCGGACATGCCACCAATATCAAAAACGTAACCGATATCTCTAAATCGACAACTAAAATTTGATGATGTAATTAATCCCCAGGTAGCAGCGGCTAAGAAATAGTATTCATAGCCTCTAAAACGAGATCTCTCATTTCCCTTTTCATCTTTAAACTCCCTTATTGAAATTCCTCCGTTATTCCAGTAAACAACTGTTTCTGCAAACCCATACCATTTTCTGTAACCACCACCTTTTGAATAAGGAACCCACTTAAGAAAAGATTGTAATGATTCTTCATATCTCTTGATCCTAAAATTTATATCATTCCTATTAATCTCATGCCAAAAACGTGTAAATTGGCTATTATCACCAGTTGCCAAGCCTTGTTTAGGAGTGACTGTTTGATCTAGCTCATCTTTTGTTCAAGAGAAAAAGCTAATAAAATAGCCCTCTGAGAAGAACGTGAGGGCTACATATGACATTAGAC
>JBIKWL010000105.1:0-18721 GCA_044356335.1 Candidatus Sericytochromatia bacterium | reverse complement strand
ATCACAATCTATTTCAGGGCAATGCCCTGCCAAAAGATTTTTTAGCTGAAAAGTTCACGCCAAATGGGGATGTCGGTAAATTAGATGATAAAGGCAACAATACCATCTACACAGGCCCCCAAAAAAACCCCTATTTAAACCAAGCTGATGCTCCCAACGGCCCTGACGGCATCCCCGGAACAGCAGATGATCAATTAAGACTGTACCCATACCCGGAGCAGATGCCACCGCAGATGGGGTCACCGTTGATATTTTGGGCATCACCCGAACACGTTGGAATATTGGCGCATTTGAATAGGGGGCTGGTCCGGCAGTGTCTGTATCTGCCCTCTGAGGCCCCAACGTTCCCATGGCCCATGCTGTGACGCTCAAGAAATTCAAATAATAAAACTATTTGAGGGCCTTGGCTAAATTCAAGCGCCCGTGGCCAAAAAAGCTGTCAAAACCAGACTCGCCAAGGTCGTCGGCCCCCGCTTCGAGCTTGGCTTTGACCTGTTCCCGCGTCAGTTCGGGCCAGCGGCTGCGCAGCAGGGCGGCGGCCCCGGCCACGGCCGGCGTAGCCATCGACGTGCCACTGACTGCGCCATAATTGAGTTCTTTGTGGGGGTGGGGATAGGTCGGCAGGGCTGAGAGAATTTTGACACCCGGTGCACTCAGGCTCATCCACTCGCCAAATTGCGAAAAGCTGGCGCGCTGGTCTTGGGCGTCACTGGCGCCCACGGCCAAAACCCCCGGCGTGGCTGCGGGATAGGCTTTCATTTCTTTGCCATTATTGCCCATGGCCGCCACAATTAAGACATCGCGATCCAGGGCGTATTGCACGGCCTCGCGTTTGACCAAGGGGTTCATCAGGCCCCCCAGGCTCATGCTGATCACCTTTGCGCCGTGGTCCACCGCCCAAATAATGCCCGCCGCCACATCGGCGGAATCGCCGATGCCGTTGTCCCCAATCACGCGGATCGGCATGATTTTCAGGGCCGGTGCATACCCGGCAATCCCAACGCCATTGTCGGTCAGGGCGGCGGCGATGCCCGCACAGTGGGTACCGTGGCCGTAGCCATCCCAGGGCTGATCATCTTTGTCGAGCACGTCGTAGCCGGGAAGGAGTTTTTCGGCCAAATCGGGGTGTTTGAGGTCGATGCCAGAGTCGATCACGGCCAGAAAGTGCTGGGGGTTGCCCTGATACATCTGCCAACCGGCCTGAGACTGGGTCAAGATATGGCCATATTGCTGGGCAAAAAGCGGATCATTGGGATAGGTCTGCCGGGACGGATTCTGTGTTGCGGTTTTTTCGATCTGCAGCGGGGCCAACCGTTCGAGGGTCAAAGGCTCGACCCAGAGCAGATCTGGGCGGGCTTTTAAACGTTGCAAAGCAGACTCTGCCGCTGCTGAGCCAAAAGGGGGGCGTACGACTTGCATTCCCAGGCTTTCAGGGCCAATACTGCGCAAGCTTTGAAGACCCAATTGGTTTAAAGCGGCGTTTTGCTGGCTGCGCAGACCTGGTTTGAAGCGCAAGACCCACTCACCGGGTACCGTCTGCTGATCAGGGCTGACCTGGGGGTGGCGGGTGCTGACCTGATTGCGGTTTTGCAGCGCAGAAGCACGCAAAGTATTCACAGGGTTAATTGGCTGGGGCAATGACTCAGTCAAAGAACAGGCCTGCAGAGTCATGCTCACTAGGCAAAACAGGGCAAATGGCGTTAGCTTGGTGATGGTTATTTTCCGTTGGGGACGTGGCACAGAGGACCTCTGAAAATTGGACTCATGGGCCATTTTAGCATTATTTGCCCATCGAAGCACTGCCCCTGAGCATGGCAAAAAAACGTCACAGAAATAGCGGCGGTTTATAACCAGCTGGCCTGATCAGACCCGTTCAAATCTGTTACGCTTAAAAAGAAAAAAGGGCTTTCTCGGCCCCGCTAAAATCCAAAAACTGCCCCAAGGAGCTCCCTATGCCCCGCCTGATTGCCTCTCCCACCGTGATTCCTGCTGTTGGCAGCAAACCCAAAGTGATCCGTGAATTTGTTGGCCAGGTCAATACCGGCCACAGCCACGCCTCTGTGGCCCAAATGAGTTCGCCATCTGGCTGGGTCGAACCCGGTCAGCGGCCAGATTTTCAGGAAATGACCGTGGTGCTCAAAGGCAGCTTGCAGGTCGAGTCGGAAACAGAGACCTTCACGGTCGATGCCGGCCAGGCGATTTTGACCGAAGCGGGGGAATGGGTGCGTTACAGCACTCCCGGCCCCGAAGGCGCTGAATATATCGCAATCTGTCTGCCGGCTTTTTCGCCCAACAGTGTGCACCGCGACGAATAGCGCGCAAGACAGCAGACGTTAAACAGAAAAAATACATAAAAATACATTTGTATGTTATGCTGGGGGGAGTCTGTTTTTTTGAGGTGAATCATGCTCCCTGTTCTCTCTCCTGCCACTCATCCTGTTGCCACCGATCCGCGCCTCTGCCAAAATGAGGGCATGAGCAGCAAAACCTCTTTACAATCCCTGATAGATATTAACTTTCTTGAATACGCCTCTTACGTGATCAAAGATCGCGCCATTCCCTTTTTGGAGGATGGTCTCAAGCCGGTCCAACGCCGCATTTTGCACACCCTGTTTGAAGTCGACGACGGCAAGTACCACAAGGTCGCCAATATTGTCGGTATGACCATGCGTTACCATCCCCACGGGGACGCCAGCATCGAAGCCGCACTGGTGAATATCGCGCAAAAAGACTACCTGATCGACAAACAGGGCAATTTTGGCAATTTGCTCACTGGAGACCCCGCCAGCGCGGCCCGCTATATTGAATGCCGCCTCTCCCCCCTGGCGCGAGAGACCCTGTTTAACGCAGAGATCACCGATTACCTCGACAGTTACGATGGCCGCAACAAAGAGCCCGTGGTGCTGCCAGCAAAACTGCCGCTGCTCTTGCTCTCCGGCACCGATGGAATTGCGGTGGGTTTGGCCACCAAAATGCTGCCACACAATTTTTGCGAATTGATCGAGGCCCAGATCGCCATTCTCAAAGGCGAAGATTTTGAAATTTTTCCAGACTTCCCCCAAGGCGGGTTGCTCGATGCCTCCCAGTATATGCGCGGCAAAGGCAAAGTGCGGGTGCGTGCCAAAGTCGAGATCAAAGATCCCAAAACCCTGGTGATTCGAGAGATTCCCTATGGTTCCACAACCGAGTCGCTGATTGCCTCGATCGAAGCCGCGATCCACAAAGGCAAGCTCAAGATTGCAAATATTAACGACTTCACGACTGAATTCGTCGAGATTGAACTGCGTGTCGGCCATGGTGTACAGGCCGAAGAATTGCTGGAGCGGGTCTTTCTCTACAGCGACTGCGAACTGACCCTGCATCTGCAGCCGATCTTGATTCGCAACCACATGCCGGTGGAGCTGGATGTACACGAAATTCTCCGAGAAAACACCCGCCAATTGCTACAGGTGCTGGAACGGGAGCTCAATTGCGAATTGGCACGCCACCAACGCAAATACCGCGAGCAGGTGCTGGTGCAGATCTTTATCGAGAACAAGCTCTACCTCTCGCTCGAAGAGGCCGCAGATATGCCCGAGCTCAAAGCGATGTTGCGGGCCTGGCTCGAACCGATGCTCGACGAGCGCTTTATTCCGATTCCCGAAGAAGATCTCGACAAACTTTTAAATATCCCGATTCGCCGCATCTCCCGCTTTGATTCCGCCAAAGCCCTGGCAGAATTGCAGAAGACTTCAGAAGCGATCGAAGAGGTGCAGCGCAAACTGACTCACCTCAACCAGACAGCCATTCTTTGGCTCAAAGGGATCCTCAAAAAATATGGCGACAAATACCCGCGCCAGACCAGTTTGGAATCTTTTGAAACGATCAATGTCACGGCCGTGGCAATCCAGGATCAAAAGGTGGGCTTTGATCCCGAAACCCGCTATTTGGGTACTCAGGTCAAATCTGATGCGCCGCTGCTCTGCTCCACCTTCGACAAATTGCTGCTGGTCTTTGGCAATGGCACCTACCAGGTCCTCGAAATTCCCGACAAGCTCTTTGTCAAAGAAGATGTCTTGCATTTTGAGCGCCAGGCCCAACAGACGGTCTTTTCGGTGCTCTACCGCGACAGTGGCGGCGTCTATTTTATGAAACGCTTTAATGTGACCAAATTTATTCTCGCCAAAGAATACGCCTATTTGCCCGAAGACGCTGAATTGGTTTATTTCAGCGCCGATCCCGATCCGGTGGTCAAACTGGTCTTTGAGCCCCGCAAACGGGCCCGTGTGATGGAGCAGTATTTGGATTTTCGCGATATGTTGGTCAAATCCGTGGGCTCCCGTGGCAATAAAGTCGCTGAGCGCCCGATTATCAAGGTCCAGCCTGTCAGCCGCAAGGCCTATGAAAAAGAGGCCCAACAGGCACAGCCAACGAATACCCAACAGATCTCAATTCTGGATATTCTTGAACGTGAGCCAGCTGACGATGGCAATGTGACCCAGCCAACGCCGAGTGATTCTTGAACACGCTATAATGAAATTTATTAAATCTTACTTTTTGTGAACATCGCTTTTTTACAAAGCCTGAACATAAAAATTCCTGAGAGGAAGCTCTATGTTGAAACAAATTTCGTTGGTCGCGTTAACCGCCTTGGTCTTGGGCAGCTCGGTATTCTTGGCACCCCAGGCTGAATCCGCAGGCCCTTCTGCCAAAATCACCCATTCCTTTGGGGTTGTTCAGGCCCGTGCCGGGGCCGCCTGGAACAAAGCCAGCACGAATATGGCCCTCTATCCGGGTATGACCTTGCGGACCGGGGCCAATTCCCGCTCTGAGCTGCGTTATACCGACGGCTCAGTGGTGCGCCTGGGTTCGCGCACCATTTTGCGTGTGCGCGCCGCCAAAGACCTGCGCTTGCTGCGGGGTAAAACCTGGATCAAAAAACAGCACAACCAAAAAGACCGCATGCGCGTGCGCACCCCACTTGCGGTGGCCAGCGTGATTGGCACGGAGCTTTTTGTTTCCCACAACGACCAGAACACAAGCCATGTCACGACCCTCAATGGCATTGTTGAAGTCACAACCGACAAAGGTGAGACCAAAAAAGTGGGGCCAGGCGAATGGGTTGAAATCGAGCCAGATAAACCCCTCGAAGACCCCACCAAATTTGACTGGAACACCCTCAAGAAAAACGAGCGTTTTCTGATGGACCTGGAATTTGTGCCCACTCCCGAAGAGCAAGCCGCTCTTGACGAAGACTGGAAATAAGCGTATTTTTGACTAACGCTTAATCTTTGATCCGGCAGCCATGCGCTTGAAGGCATGGCTGTTGTCTGAATTCTGGAGTTATCATGCACAATGGGTTTTTCGGGCGCAGCCTGCTTTCAGGTTTGGCCGTTTTGGGTCTGGGTTTTTCTCCGCTTTGTCTGGCTGCCGTTCAGGCCGAAACAGTGTCTGAGAAGGGGACTAAACATGTCGCCGATTCTCACTGGGCCTGGCCTGCTTTAAAATACCTCAACGAGGTCTACCAACTGGACTTGGTATCTGCCCAAGGCCAAAACATGGGCCAAAACACAGGCCAAAAGCCCGTCAACCGCTTTGAATTGGCAGTAATTCTGAGCAAGGTCTTAAAAGCCTTAGAAGCAAAACAGCAGGTCCTCGCAAAAGAAGATCAGGCGCTGATCAACAGGCTCAAAACAGAGTTTGCGGCTGAACTGGAAGCGCGTTATTCGGCCCTGGATGAGCGGACAGAGGTGTTGGAAGACCAGAGCGATTTGCAAAACACCCAATTGCAGGACCTGCTGGAGCGCGTCGATCAACTGACGTCCATTCGCGCCTTTGGCTCGCTGGCCCTGCGTTTTTGTGGCATGAGCACCCGTTTGGGGGATTTTCAGAATTTCTTTGGCAGCAATGTTACCGGCTCCACCTTTCAGGTGCGTCTGGGGGCTGGCTTGCAGGGCCGGATTCAAGATAGCTGGGATTGGCAAGTGCGGGTACTCAGCAACGACAACCGCTCCTACAATCTCTCCTGGTTCCCCTTTGGGGGCGACCATATTCCCCGCAGCCCGATCAATCTCGACCGATTCTTTATTCGCTACCAGCCCCAAGAATTGAATCAGGGTAAGTTTAAATTGGCTTTGACCGTGGGCAAAGCCCCCAATTTTCTCTCCGAAAACGAATTGCTCTTGGACGAAGACGTGAGTTTTAGTGGTTTGCAGCAGCAATTGAGCTGGCGCGACCTCACCCCCTTTTGGCCCAAACTCGATCTCGAATTGGGCCAATACGCGGTCTTGGTTGAAGAGACCTTTGTGACCACTTCTTTGCTGGCGGCCAAACTCTCTAGTGAGTTTAAACTGGCGGAACCGCTGAGTTTGCGCCTGGGCAGCAGTTATTCGCATTACCTCAAAGCAGACAATCTGGCCCGTTTTAATTTTAACCAGGGCTACCAGGGTATCTTCAGTGCCCGCAACCGGGGAGCGGATAAAAACGATTTTGAATCAGAATTTAGATTGTTAAATGGCTTTGCCCAGTTACGCTTGAATCTGTGGGAGCAGTGGCCAGTGATCCTGCAAGCCGATTATTTGCGAAATTTGGGCAGTGCCGACAAAAACCAGGGCTGGTGGGCCGGATTGCAAGTGGGAGAACTCAAAGGGCCAGGCTCCTGGCAGTTTAAATACGCCTATCGCGGCCTGGAGCAAGATGCCAATCTCTCGCTGATGGTGGATGAGAACTTGGCTGGAACCGATGTTTCAGGCCATCACTTCGACGCTGCTGTGCAATTGGCAGCCAAGACCTCGTTGTCGGTCTCTTTATTTACCCGCACCTCGCTTTCAGATCCCAGCAAAGATCATTTGTATGTTTTGTATACCACCCTGCGCCAGGATTTCTGAGCCAGGCAAATTAAAGAGGAATAATCATGAACAAACGCCTATTGACCGCCATCGCCGCATTGCTGGCTCTCAGCACACCCTTGAGTATGGTCACCCCTGTTTTAGCGCAAGAGACGGGGTATCCCGATGTGGCTTCCAGCCATTGGTCCGCCGCAGCCCTGCAAGAATTGGCGCAAAAATACCAGCTCAAATTGACCTATCCCGATGGTGAATTCAAAGGCCAGCGTTCCCTGACCCGTTACGAAATGGCCGCGCTGCTGGTGCAGGTCTTTCGCCAGATCAAAAACGTCTCAGACAGCGATCAAAAAATGCTGGCAGCGCTCAAGTCCGAATACCAAAAAGAGCTGAGCAGTCTGCGCGAAGAAATCAGGGCCGAATTGGAGATGGTCGAAGACCATTTGGATATTCTCGACAACGATCTCAACCAAACCCGCGAAGAGCTACTTGCCGCTTTTGCCAACAGTCTGCCCTTTACCCTCAGTGGCGACATTGCCCTGCGCCATGAACTCGTCACACCCGATTTTGCCGATCTGAGCAAAGCCACCACCAATACCCCGCAAAGCCGCGTCACCCTCAGCCTCAACAGCCGGGGCCATGACGTCTTTGGCTACGGGGCCCGCTTGAGTGTCGGCAATGTGCGCAATCCGGGCAATCCCTGGTGGCGCTTGGGCGATTTTGGGGCCCGCGTGGACTTTTCCCTTGATCGCTTCTTTATTACTTGGCGGCCCACGGCGTTTATCGACGTCACTGCGGGCAAATTCCAAAACGTCTTTTCCAACAGCGAATTGCTGATGGACTTTGACGTACAGCCCGAAGGAGCCATGCAGCGCCTGCATTTTGACGATATCTCCCCGGTCTTTCGGCGCTTTTCTTTGACCCTGGGTGAGCAGATTATCAACATGAATCGGGTCTTTGAAGGCAATACCTTTATTCTCAGCGCCAAAGCAGACACGCAAATCTCGCCCTTGAGCTGGATGGATATTGACCTCAGTGCCGCTTACCACCACTATCTCGGCGAAAATGTACTTTACAACGCAAGCCGATTGGCGACCGAAAAAGGCCTGAGCCAACCCTTGGTCGGCAATGTCATGAGCAATACCCCCAATACCGCATTTAGCCTGCTCAATGGCTTTGGCAAAGTCACCTTCCATTTGGGAGAACACTTGCCGCTGGAACTGTCGTTTGACTACCTGCGCAATCTGGCCGCCCCCGACAAAAACCAGGCTTTTCAAGCGGGCTTACAATTGGGAGCCGCACGCAGGCCTGGCGATTTCTTTCTGGCCTATTTCCTCAAATACCTCGAAACAGACGCCTCGGTTTCGTATTTTGTCGAAGACCAACTCGGTCGCACCAATGTCATGGCCCACGAAGGCCAGGTTGGGGTCAAAGTCTGGGACAAAACCACCCTCTTTGCCACCTACCAATACCGCGACAGTCTGACCTCACCCGGCGCGCCCGTACATACCTTGCGCACAGGGATTTTTCAGGCGTTTTGATCCAATAGCCAGCGCTGCTCCAGCCCTTCGCTGGGCAGACTGGGTTCTCTAAGTCCCAGCATATCCTGCAGCGCTTCTGCGCTGGGGCGGGTACTCTGAATTCTGTCTTTAAACAGCTGAATAAAGTCTTCGAGGCTGAGCGTTTGCAGCGGGTCTCCAGGTTGCCCCGCATTAAAGCGCTCGACGGTCTGTTGGTAGAGGCGATAGGCATTGTTGAGATTGCGCTCAGACTGCAAAAGAATGCGCAGGGTCTGGCTTTGTTTGAGCAAAAATGCGGCTGAATTGCTTTGGCTTAAACGCCCAATTTCGGCCAGCACCTCTTTGTGGAGATTGGTGGTATTGATCCGGGTTTGGCCAAAACTGGTCGCCACACGGTTGCGGAACCCCGTATCTTCAAACAGGGCTTTGGCAGCCGGGCTTAATTTGGCGTAAAGGGGGTCTGTTTGTTGATCCGAGGCACATTGATTCCCCTCGCCCAGGACCACCATTTTGGCCAATAACACCAACAGGGCTCGGTTGGAACTTCCCGATTCCCCGGCGATCAAGGCCTGGATATTTTCGGGCATGGCCGCTTGATCTGCTGGACTAAAAGCAGTCATTCCGCCCTCTACAAAGGCGTTTAGCTCTGTTTCGGCTTGGGCTCGGGTCTGGGGATCCTGCTGGCCATCCCTGGCGATGCGCTGCAAGCCGGTTAAAAACTCCAAGACATAGCCTTCTTCATCGTTTTTACAGCGAAAATTCTGAAAATTGAGTTGCAATTGGCAGTCAAGTTCCGAGAGAAAAGCGGCAAAACGGCTGGAAAATTGCGGATTTTGTTCCTCGGCCAGGGATTCTGCCCACGCCGGGAAAATGCTGCGCACCTGCTCGGCATTTTCTGCCAACCATTCCCGGGAAAAGGCGGGTAACGGAATCGTGCTCTGTTGGGCCAGCCAATCCATGCTTTCAGCCAGGGGAGCCCCGCCTTTTTCAGCCAAGTCGTGCCAAAGCTGAGGGAGAAACCCACGAAAACGCGCCATTTCATGTTTGACGGCCTCTTTGCTTTTGCCGTGATCGGTTATAAAATCCAGCAATTCCCCTTCTTTGCCTGCGTAGCGCCCAGTCACAGCCGCCATAAACATAAATTTGGTCAGGGAATCCCGCAGCAAACGTTCGGGCTGATAGACAAAACTGCGGTAACTCTCAGCAAAGTCTTCTTCAGGGCTGAGGGTGGCATAAGGTGAGACAAAACCATTTTCTTGGCCGGTTTGCAGGGTATGATCGAGACCATATTCCGCACTGGTTTCGGCATTTTCAGACCAGCTGATGCGTTTCCAGTTTTCCAGCACCTCTGGCCCATTTTGCAAGATATGCCCGGTTTCGTGGGTCAAGACCTGTTCGGTAAAGTCTTGGTTGTCTCCACCATCGATCATCCCAAACCAAAATTTGGTCAGGTTTTCCAAGAGCGGAGCATCAAATTTACCCGGTTCGGGGTTGTTTTTCATTTGTTCCAGCACCGCCGCAATGCGCTCTTGGCTGCCGGGGCTCAACTGAGGAAACCAGCGTTTGTGCCAGCGTTCGCTGGTTAACAGACTGTTGCGCAGATCTGCGGCAGTGGAACTTCGCTGGCTGGGATTTTGGGGATTCAAAGCATTGATCCGGGCATCGAGACTTTGTAAAAGACTGGTTTTTTCAGCGGGGGAAATCTGGCGATCATCCGCGATAATATCCCGAATCTGTCGGGCTTCAATCAGAGTTCGAAAACGTTCAACCGCAGCTTCGGTCTCCGCATCGTAGACAGCACTGCTGAGGGCCTGTCCGGCAGGGCGTGAGAGATTGAGGAAGGCCTGTAACTCGGCCACAGCAGCAGAGCTTTGCCCCGGATTCTGCCTGGCTGTTTCTATCTCTGCGAGCAATTGGCGGATCTGGGGCTGCTCAACAAAGTCTGAAGGATTCGGAAAAACGGCCCCCTGGTGCAAAATAATCTTGCCACCGTCTTGATCGCGGCGGGCCACTTTTAGGCTCTCTCCCAGAGCGCGAATCAGTTCCCCAGAACGGCTCTGAATCGGCGGGTGCATTTCGTAGATCAGGGGCTGTCCATTGGGCTGGGTTAACAGGGTTTTGAGTTTATCTGCAGGCACTTGGGTTTGCATTTCTGCAACCGAATTGTAGACAGCCAGCAGGGCTGCGGGCCCCCACTCCAGGCCCGGTTCCGCCAGCTTTAATTGGGGAGGGGGAATTTCCAGGCCCTCAAAGCGGGTTTGCAGGGCCTGGGTCAAGGCCTGTTTTAAGGCTTCGCGCTGCAAGGGCAACGTTGCCTGGGGCGGGAGATTGCTGTACCAATGGACCAGCACCTCGCGGGGCAGATTGCGGCAGGCGTGTTGAAGTCGCTGAAAGTCAGGGAAACCCAGCTCTTTGGCCCAATTATCGAGGGGTTGGCGGAGCGCGTCTGGCACAGGGGGAGCGTCTTCAGCCGCATTGGATTCATAAGGCATTAAATACCCCAGGGCCTGCTGCAATTCCAAAGCCTGAGGGGGAGCCGCTGCGGGCGCCTGAAACTGGACCTGGGTCGGCTCCAACGTGCCCTGCCGATAGGTTTCTGGAGTGGCTGGTGCGAGACTGGCCGGCGCAGACGCAGCCGGGGTTGCTTGCGCGGCCTGAACCGGCAAAAGGGGCGGCGTAGTCAGCGAGACGGGGCTTTGCCCGGATGTGGCGTTGAGCATGTCCTCTCCCTCTCTGAGGTCTTTGCCTAGATTATGGCATAAAAAACGGCGTTGAGCACATATTTAAGGCCATTTTGGCAGGGGCATACTGAGAAATTGATCGACACGGGCAAAGACCCGATCTTTGATCGCGTTTTCGCGCGGCTCGTCTTTGCGGGGCAAAATCGGCAGATGCCAGCGCGAATCCAACCAGAGCACTTCGACGTGGTTGTGTTTGAGGGCCTGGGTCAAAATCTGAGCACTTTTGGGGTCAACGACCCGGTCGCCCCGGCTTTGCACAATCAAGATCTCCAGCTCAGAGGGCAAATGCAAGCCCCGTTTTAATAGCCTCTGCAATTCGCTGCAGAGCAGATGCAATTGCTCAACCGCGTGCAAAGGCAATTCGCGGTACCAACAGCGAATCCAATCGGGGTCAAAATCATTGGCAACGGACTGTACTCCCGCTTTGCGGGCCCAACTCACCAATTTGACCAATTTTTCGCGGGTCTGCACCAAAGGCGCAATTAAAACCAGCTTTTGCACACCTGGAAAGGCGCGTCGGCTCAGCAATTCAAGCAGCAGGGCACAGCCTGTCGAGGTGGCGATCAGCGTCTGGTTGGCATATCCCAAACGCAGCAAAGCGGCCAATTCTTGCTCCAAAGGTGCCTGCCAATCTTGCCAAGACGCCTGGCGAAATTCAGCAATGTCACTGCCGTGGGCGCCCAACATGACCCGGGCAGCTTGCCATTGAGGGTGTTTTTCGAGCAAATAATCAAGCAAATAATGGCTCTCAAAGGGCGTGGCCGAGAATCCATGGACGGTGATCAAAGCGGGGTTTTGTTGTTGGGCTGCCGTCGGTTTTTCGGCCTGAGAGAGCCAGATCGGGCCAACACGGGGGGGAATATGCAGGTGGTCGAGATCATCAGGCAAAATCTGGTCAAATGGCCTGCGAAAGCGCCAGAGCTCTGCGAGGCGGGCTTTGATCGGTTTGGCGTCAGGCATCAGGAGGTAATTTCGACCTCGACTTGGCCCGAATAATCATAGTTTTGCATCCAGTCTTTGCCATGCTGGATCAGGTAAAGAAAAAGGGTGCTGCGGCTATTGTCTACCAACCAGAGCGGCTGCCCATAGATCTGCTGCAGGTGGCGCATAAAACCCTGGTGAAAGACCGCAGCCTCTTGCTGGGACATGCCTTCGAGGGTGTCGTAGCGAATCGAAATGCTCCAATCATCACTCAGGTCTTGATCATCGAGCATGGTAATCCCGTATTCCTGGTATTTTCTAAACATCGGCGCAAATTTTTGCAAAAAGAAATAACCTGCGCCAATCGAGTGAATATAGCGCCGGTGGGCCGTGACAAAGTCAACTGTGGTCTGGGCTTCGGCCTCGGTTTCGGTCGGAAAGCCAAAGAAGATAAACGAATAATTGTAGATCCCGGCAGCATCGGTCTGGCGGTAGACCTCGACGGCTGTTGCCGGGTCGGTGCCTTTGGCCATAAGCTCAATCACGCGCGGATGCGCGGATTCCAGCCCGTACATAATAAAGCGGCAGCCGCCTTTAAAGATTTGCTCACAGGTTTCCGCATCAAAGCCCTTTTGCAGGCGCGAGAGAATCGACCAGCGCAGTTCAGACTTTTGTTCGATCAGGGCCGCTGAGAGGTGGCGGGCATAATTGGGGGAGAGGGTTTCGTCGCCAAAAGAAAAGAGCCGCACCCCATATTTTTCGGCCAAAAAGGCCATGTCTTCGGCGATCAGCCCCGGCTTGCGCAGGCGATAGCGGGGCGCATAAGAAACATAATGATCGCAAAAGGCGCAGTCTTTCCAATAGCAGTCTTTGGACCCAAGTAAGGGCAGAATCGGCTCTGGCACCCAGTATTTATCCAGGGGCAAACCATCAAAATCTGGGGGAGGCAGATCGTTCATGGCCACGGGCGTGCCTTTGTCGTTGAGCTGCACCCGGCCCGCCTGGTCGCGCCAGACCAGCGCAGGCACTTGGGCCAGATCGCCCCCAGAGGCGAGGGTTTGTATCAGGCTCAGCAAAGGCAATTCACCTTCGCCACTGATCATGCTGTCAAAGAAAAGGTCAAATGCTGGGCTGGGCTTGTCTTGCAGGGCTGCGGCAAACTTGGAAAAAAGCGCCCCCCCGAAGGTGATATGCACATCGGGCAGACATTCCTTCACCATCCGCGCCAGCGTTAAGCCGCCCACCAATTGGGTGGTGTCGGCAATCGAAATGCCAAGTAAATCTGGTGGGGCCGCTTGCAGACGGGGCAAAACCGCCTCCCGGTAAAAATCACGGTAGGGATTGCAATTTTCATCGGCTGTGGCCAGGGCCAATTGCTCTGAAGAGGACTCGCGATAGGGCAAGACAATTCCACGTTTGCTGCATTGGCTGGGGGCATAGGCCAAAGAGAGCAATTGGTAAGCCTTTTCGAGCGTGGCTTTGGCCTGAATAAAGGCTGCAGGCTCGTAATAGCGAGACGAGCGCAAGGTGGCTTTGGCGGCATCGACTTGGGGCAAAAATGTGTGCAGCACCTCTTCGAGCGGCAAGGTCTGACGCACCAGGTCGGGATTGCGGGTGACCAGCAGGTGGCCAAGATAGTCGGAGGAAATCACCCGCTCGTGAAAATCGAGGTTGAGATCCCATTGGGTCACCGCTTGCTGGTTGTGACGCAGCCAAGCGGTCAGAGCGGGCAGCGCCAAATACGGCTGGGTGGGCTCCCAAAAGGGCGGAAAGACCAACAGGGTCTGAAAGGGCTTCAAGGGCTGACCGCCAGTGGATAGGCGTCTTCACGTTTGGGATTTAACATGCCTGCGGCCCAAAAGCTCAAATAGCCATTGTTTAACATGCCCAAACCGTTATATGCTGGGCCATAATCGCCTGAATTGACGGCATTTTTGCCAATGCTGCCCCACAGGCCTGCATATTGAATAAAACTCTGGCCATTCAGGGGCAAGCTGCGTTCACCCACGTTGAGCAGACCGCCACTGCTGCCTGTATCACCATTAAACCAAGTGACTTGGCCATTTTTCCAGGGTTCGTGACGCACAAAGGTCTCGGGTTTGGCTGGGTCGATGCGACAGGAGAAAAAACCACCCAGGCCTTTGCAGCCATCGGCAGGAACCTCTTTGCCAGCGGTATACAGGACATGGCTTTCGGGATAAGCGTAAAGCCGCACCCGGTTCTCGCCCTCGCGTTCGAGTTCGCGCCAATTGAGATACTTCAGATCTTTGTCTCCGGCGATGCCCAAACGCAGAGGTTTAAACACGCTGTCGAGCACAATCTGGACGCCGACCCAATCGCCACCATGTTCACCCTCACCGCTGTGATAGGCGTAAAAGTGCCAATACTGCAAGGTCGCTCCATTCAAGGTATTGGGATAGGCATGTACGTAAGTGATCCAATCACGGGTATTGCTGCTGCCTTTGCGGGCCTCTTCGGGCAGATCTTTTAAATAAAAACTGCGGACTTTGTCTTTGCTGCGGGTGGTCTGGGAACTCGCTGGCAATTTGGTCTTACACGAAGCCGCTTGGGTTTGGGTCAATAATTGGCTCTGAATCGGAAAGGCCTGGAGTTGTTCGTTTAAATCCGGGTCGCAATCCGCATCCCAGAACCAGAGTGAGGTCTGTTTGAGGTAGGCATCGACCTGGGTGGGAAAGTATTTTTCCTGGCTGGAGAGATAAAAAATGGGGGCATAGGTCTCGGCCAAAATGGCTTCACAGGAGTCCGAGAGACCGTCTTGATCGCTGTCTTTGCCCGCACGCGAACAGAGGCCATTGGCAGGCGGGGCAGGGCTGCTGCCGGGCGCGGGGATCGGTGTGGAGCCTGGATTGGGATCTGGGTTGGGATCTGGATTGGGATCTGAACTGGGCTGCCCGTCCGTCGAAGGTGTCGGCTGAGCGTCAGGAGAAGCCGGGGCGTTGCTGGCACGGGTGCTGGCCTCTTGCAAATCGTTGCGCAAACTTTCGAGCCGGGCCTCTAAACTGGCCACCAATGCGGCAGCTGCTTGGCTCTGGGCGGGATTGCTGGCCTGGGTCGGCGGCAGTTTTTTGTCTCCGTTACAGCCTGGCAGCACAAACATGCCAAACAGAGCACCCAGGCTGAGTAGGGCGTTGAGGCGAACGCGTGAAGGGTGTCTCACAGGCAGCTTTTCCTTGCTTTGCTGCTCTTACGATAACACAGAGATCAGCCCGTTTTGAAGAGCTGTGAGCAGCGATTCGATCTGCAACCCTATTTTTCTTCGTAAGCGATCAGGTTAAAGAGCTGGTAGAACTCGTCCATTGTCAGGCTAAAGACCCCGTCCTGCTGGCTGTCTGGATGGGCAATGCCCCTGGGTTCGCCATTTGCACCCCAGGGATTGCGAATCGTGACGCGATCCGTGGCTGGGTCATATCCCAAAACTGCATAGACATGGCTGGACATGATGTTTTTATCTGAGGAACCGGCGCCGAAGGTCGAAGCGGTGATCGCGCCTTTTTGGGCCAAACTGGCTTTGAGTTTTTCACGGGTGGCGGCTTTGCTTGTGAGCGCCAAAATATCCTGATCTGAGCTGTGCCCCGTGACAATCTGCAGGCCCGTGCCCAGCAAGCCGCCGCTGTCGATCTGTTCGTAGGGATTGGGGTTGGGCTGCCCCGACTCGCGGTTGCGGTGGTAGGCATAGGCCTTTTCCAAGACGGTCAACCAGGTGCCGTCTTGGCCCGAAGAGGCCCCCAGTGCCAATTCAGCATCGGTGGGTGGGGTGACGGTAATGGGTTTATCTGGGGCCCCCGGAAAGGTGACGGTGTAGGTGCCATTGTGATTGTCTTTGATCATGCGGGCCACAGCAGCCGGATCGTTTTGGATCACGCCTGCCAAAGGGGAGAGAAAAAAGCAATCGTTGTATGTTCCCTGACTCAGCCCGGGTTGAATGCGAATGCTGGCAGCAGGGTTGTCGGGGGTGGCAAAGAGAGGCCGGGCAAAATGAGCGGGATTGGCGCGGGGAATGCTTTGGGCCAGCCGAGCACGGCTGTTGTTAAAATCCGTTAGCACAATCTGAACCGCGTCTGCATTGGGGTGGGTCTCTGCCTCTTTGACAAAGGCCCTCATGTCTTTGAGGGTTACACCTTGGTTTTCATCGCCAAATTCATCATTGGAAAATTCCTCCAAATCCGAGCGGCGGCGCTGCAAAACGGCGATCAGAGCGGCATCTTCGTCTTTCAACTGGGGGTCTGAGAGGGCTTTTTGGATTTCGGCCCGCGAGACAAAACCGTCTTTGTCGCCATCGAGCTGGGGCAGGTTTTTCTCAAACAGGGCCAATAATTGCCGGGCCTGCGGGGAGGAATGGGTTTGGTAATCACCCGTGATCTCTTGAATCGTGCTGTCTGAAGGGGATTTTTTTGCCTCTGCAACAAAAGCCCGCATGTCTTGGCGGGTAATGCCATCATTTTCATCACCCCATTCATCATTGGCGTATTCTTCCAGCTCGCCGACGTTTTTTTCCAGGGCAGAGAGCATGCGCTGCTGGTCGGCCCCTGCAAATTCGGGTTTTTGCCGGGCAGCCCGAATTTCAGCTCGGCTGAGAAAGCCGTCACGATTGGGATCGAGGGTCTGAAAATGGCTTTCAACAAATTGCTGCATGGCCTCCGCTTTGGCGCTGGGAGTCTCAAAGGCAACGGTACTGGGTTCGGAGCCATGGCTGCCCAAGTGGGGGGTGACACTGGCGCTGTCGGAAGCCGGGCTGGGTGCCGGGGCGGGGGCGGGGCTGGGGGCGGGGCTGGGTGGCGGGACAGGGCCGGAGGCGGGGCTGATGACAGGGCTTGGTGGGGAACTGGGTACAGGGCCGGGTGGCGGGCTGGCAGGCAAACGAATATCCACAATCAAAACTCCTTCTGCTGATCCTTTGCTGAGGGGGATGTTTTTTATATTCCCGCCCATGGGGGTTTTTATGCAGAGGTTTGCGCTGGAGTCTGGGGGAATATCTCGGGTATAATGGCAGCATCAGCGCCAAAGGAAAGAATGACTATGCAGATGCGTTTATACCTGAAACGGACCCTCGCGAGCTTTTGCCTCGGAATAACCTTGGTGGGAACAGGCTGCAGCACCGAACCCGTCAATACCGTTCAATCGCCCGATCAGCTTTCGGGACTGCGTCTGCCGGGCCAAACCAATTCACAAACCAATTCACAAACCAATTCCCCTGCTAACTTACCGTCTGCTGTCTCACCATCTGCCACCAATCCCAGCACAGTTGCGCGGGTGGGCCTTAAAAACCTGCTGGTTTGGGAAGTAAAGCCCCCTCAAGCAGGTGCACCAACATCATTCTTGATTGGCACCGCCCACAGCCCTTTGGATGCAAGTTATACCATTCCTGAAAAATTCCAAGCTTCGCTTAAAAATGCCCAACGCTTTGTGATGGAAGCGGATCTCAGCAATACCCAAGAATTGGCAAGTGCAGCCCTGAATTTTGCCTTTGATCCCAAGCGCAGCAATCAGGGCGAATTGTCTGCAGCCGAGTGGACAGCCCTCAAAGACCGCACCAAAACAGCGGGTGTTCCTGAACAGGTCTTAAATATCGCACGGCCTTGGTATTTAAATCTTTTGTTGGATTCCCCCCCCTCTGATGGCTCGAATCCCGACAGCATCCTGGATCAGGTCTTGCGCAAACAGGCCGAGAGCGCCAAAGTGAGTGTGGCCTATTTAGAAAAGGCCTCTGATCAGCTCCAGGCCTTGGCAGAAGGCATTCCCGAAGCAAAGCAGGCAGCGTCCCTCAAAAAGACCTTGGCCAATCCACCCAAAGATCAAATTGCCGAGCGCAATAAAATTCTCAGCCTGTATAACGAAGGCAGTTTGAGTGGTTTGGAAGGGCTCGATCAAGAGGCCTTCCAAGAAGATCCCGATTATTATGCCGCATTGGTCAGCAAGCGCAATCAAAAATGGCTCACAGGCCTCGAACCGGTCTTTGCCAAAGAGCGCACAGTGGTCGCTGTCGGGGTTTTGCATTTGATCGGTCCCCGCAGTTTAAATGCTCTGTTGATCGCCAAAGGCTATCAAGTCACCCAAATAAAACCTTAATTCTTCCCTAAGTTTGACAAAGCTTTAGAGAAGATTAAACAGGTCTTAAGAAACATTTGGGTACTTTCAAGCGATATCTTAAACAGAGATCAACTGTAGTAGAGAGCAAGTAATGAAATTTAAAACCGCTTTGGCCCTGCTTTTTCTGGCCCTGCCTGCCTGCCAAACCACCGCACCTGTTGCGCTTCAGCCGACAGCCCCGGTTTCTTTGGCCCAGAGTCTCAAACAAAACACACCCCAAATCGTTCAAACCCAAACCGCTGGAACCCAGGTCTACACCGAAGTCAGCAAGCCCATGGACAACGAAGTGATTGTCAAATACCGCAGCGGATTCCGCACCCAGGCGAACTCTGGCACCACGATCTCCGGTGCTGAAGTGCTCGACGCATTTAACACCGCAGACGAAACCACCCAATTGCACCGCCTCTCCAAAGGCACCCAGATGCAAGATGCCCTCAACCAGTACCAGGCCGACCCCAGCGTGGAGTTTGCCATTCCCAACGTCAATTTTAAAGTGCAGATGAGTTTGCTTGAACGCGTCAAGAAATGGTTCTCCGATGACGAAGAAGAAAAACCCGCTCAGAGCATGACCACCAATACCCGCTATTCAGCCATGACCGAACAGGCCTCA